>JAFAAW010000146.1 GCA_023426365.1 Pseudomonadota bacterium | reverse complement strand
CGGCGGCGCGGGTATTGCTGTTCCTCGTCCTGGTCCGTCAGGCCGGGGAAGGATCCCTGGTTTTCCACCGCCTCCAGCGGTTCGACCGGCTCGGGGTGCTCCACCTCTTCGCGCTCGGCGGCCGGATTGGCTTCGAGCGCGAGATCGGGCGCCGTCTCGATGGCCAGTTCGCTGCGCGCCATCTGCCAATGTTCGTCGGCGCGGCCCTCGGGGCGGCCCTCGCGCTCCCAGATGTGGTGGGCACGCGCGCGGATCATGTCGTCGGTCAGTTCGGGCGGACGGATTGGGGCCATGCGGCGGCCTCCTTTGCTGCGGGGTTTGCGCGATAGCGTGGCATATGGCGGCCCCCGCCGCCGCCGCCAGCCCCGCTAACGGGTTGCCGCCGGCCGCGCGCCGCGCGACAATGGCCGTCCATGCACGGCGGGAGGGGCGATGGTACGAGCGGCGTTTCAGCGCCTGAGGGCAGCCTTTGCCGCCTTTCGCAGCGCATGGTCGGGTTGCTGCCCGGTCTATGACTGCATCGGCAGCGACCGCCTTGCGAACCTGATGTCGGCGGCGCCGGTGGTGCTTTACGCCACCCGCTGGGCGCCGGACTTCGCACTGACCTTCATCAGCGGCAATGTGCGCCAGTTCTGCGGCATCGACGCGGCCCATCTGCTGGAAGGCCCCGAACGCTGGGGCGACACCATCCATCCCGACGACCGTGCGCTGCGCCGGCGCGCCCTGGAATCCCTGGCCGAGCGCGGCCGCATGACGCTGGATTACCGGGTCCGCCACGCCGAAGGCGGCTGGCGCTGGGTCCGCGACGAGGCCCGCGTCCAGTTGGACCCGCGCGGCCAGCCGGTCGAGGTGGTGGGGTCGTGGCAGGACATCAGCGAGCGCCGGGCCTGGGAGCTGGCGCTCAGCGACAGCGAAGCCCAGTTGCGCACCGCCCAGAGCTTGCTGACCGACGCGCTGGACAGCAGCGGCGACGCGTTTTCACTGTTCGACGCCGATGACAGGCTGGTCGCCTTCAACCAGCGCTTCAAGGAATTCTATCACACCATCGCCGACGAAATCCGGCCGGGCGCCACCTTCGAACATCTGGTCCGGGTCAGCGCCCAGCGCGGCCAGTACGCCGGCATCGGCCCCGGGGACGTGGACGATTGGGTGGCCCAGCGCATGGGCATTCACCACCAGGCCAGCGCCGCGTTCGAGCAGAAGCTGGCCGACGGCCGCTTCCTGGAGATCATCGAACGCCCCACGGCGGATGGCGGCCGCGTTGCCATCCGCCGCGACGTCACCGCCCGCAAGCGCGTGGAGGAGGCGCTGCGCCGCGAGCTGACCTTCGAGCAGGCGCTGATCGACGCCTTGCCCTTTCCGGTGTTCGTCAAGCACCGCGACGGCCGCTTCCTGGGCTGCAACGCCAAATTCGCCGAGGTGGTCGGACTGCCGAGCGCGGCCATCATCGGCCGGACGCTGTTCGACATCCTGCCGCGCGACCGGGCCGAGGAATACACCTCGCGCGATGAGGAGCTGTACCAGACCCGGACCAGCCAGACGCGCGAAATCACCATGTCGTGGAGCGACGGCAGCATCCGCCGCCTGCACGTGGTCAAGGGCGTGTACCTGGACGCCGACGGCAAGGTGGCCGGCCATATCGGGTCGCTGATCGACATCACCGAACAGAAGCGCGCCGAGGAACAGCTGGTGCAGGCCGCCAAGCTGGCGACCCTGGGCCAGATCGCGTCCGAGGTGGCGCACGAGTTGAACCAGCCGCTGTCCATCATCCGCATGTCGGCGGAAATCTGCCTGCAGGGCGGCGACCGGCTGGAGCCGGAGCGGTGCGAGCGCAAGATGAACGCCATCCTGTCGCAGGTGCGGCGCATGGCCGAGATGGTGGATCACCTGCGTTCGTTCAGCCGCCTGGAAAGCGGCGAGCACATCCCCTTCGCCCCCGCCCCGGTGGTGGCGACCGCCACCCGGCTGCTGTCGCCCCATTTCCAGTTGGACGACATCGCCCTCGACGTCCACATCGACCATGACTGCCCCGAGATCCTGGGACGGCCGAACCAGTTCGAGCAGGTGATCCTGAACCTGCTGGGCAATGCGCGCGACGCCGTGCGCGAACACTGCCCGCCCGGCGCGGGACAGGTGGAGCTGTCGTTGCAGCGGCGCGACGACAGCGTGGTGCTGACCGTCACGGACAATGGCGGCGGCGTGCCCGAGCGCATGTGGCCGATGGTGTTCGACCCGTTCTTCACCACCAAATCCGACGGCACCGGCACCGGTCTGGGCCTGTCCATCAGTACCAACATCATCGCCGGCATGGGCGGCCGCATCGATGGGCGCAACGGCGATTGCGGCGCGGTGTTCACCGTCACCCTGCCGGCCCACCGCGCTGCCGGCACCGGCACCGCCACCGACACCCCGCCGCCGCCCACGCCATGCGCGCCCGACATCCTCCCGCCGGACCGCCCACGCGCCCGCGTGCTGGTGGTGGACGACGAGGAACTGGCGGTGGACTGCATCGTCGATTACCTGACGGCGCGCGGCTTCGCGGCCATGGGCGCCACCACCCCCGATCAGGCACAGGCCCTGGCGCGCGAACAGCCCGCGGATCTGGTGATCAGCGACCTCCGGCTTCCCGGCCTGTCGGGCATCGGCCTGCTGGCGCGCCTGCGTGCCGAACTGGGCGAGGTGCCCGCCATTCTGATGACGGGCGGCCCGTTGCCCGCCGAACCCGTGCCCGGGGCCGTTTTCCTGCGCAAGCCCCTGGCCCTGGCCGAGCTGGCGCGCCGGGCCAAGGAAATGCTGGACGAAAGAGAAACGCCATGCTCGGCCTGACCCTCAACCGGGAACGGCGCTGGTCGCGGCGCCCTTCGCCCGCCGTGACCGCCCTGGCGATCACCGCATTGCTCAGCCTGGCGGTGGGATTGGTCGAGATCGTCCAGTTTCGCGAGGATCTCGGGCAGAAGCGGGCCTATCAGCAGCGCGAAATCCAGGAGGGCCTGTCGGGCCTGATCCGCGACCTGATGACCGTCAACCATCTGGCCACCGCCAATGACCGCCATCACGGCAGCGAGATCGAGGAATACCTGGCCGCGCGCCGCGACGAATTTTCCCCGGTCCGCTGGCTGGGTGTGGTGGGGGGACCCGACGAGCGTCCGCGCGTGCTGCTCGGCTCGCCCGACATCCGCGCCTACAATCCCCTGCGGGACGAGGCGGTGGCCGGCTTCGTGGGGCATCTGGACGAAGGGATGGTGAAGGCCGCCATCCCCACCAGCCACAGCAACGTGGCCTCGTTGGCGCTGGTGCTGGGGGCGCTTGACGACCGCAATCTCACCGTGGTCGCCCTGATCGACGGCGACGATCTGCTCGACGACAGCCTGCGCGCAAAGCTCCATCCCAACCCGCCGCTGGCCCTGGCGTTCAACGGCCAGCCGGTGGGCCACTGGCCGCGCCAGTCCGTCTTGGGGCAGGATGTGATGGGCGCGCCCGGCCGTTTCCTGATGGTGGGCGAGACCGAATTCGCCGTGCACTTCGCCTCCAGCGGCCTGGCCTATGCCCTCAAGCATGTCGCACCGCTGCCCATGACGATCTTGTTGGCCGGCCTTGCGATGGCGTTTCTGCTGCGCAGCCGGCCACAGCCGCCCGCCCCGGCGCAGCCGGTCGCCCTGTCGCCGCCCCCGTCGGCAACCAATGCCACGGCCGTTCACCGCATCCGATTGTGGCAATTGGGCGAACTGGCGGCCTCGCTGTCCCATGATCTGGGCCAGCCGCTGAACGTCATCCGGCTGAGCGCCGAAGCCGCCCAGGACGCCATCGACCAGGGCGTGCTGGACGCCAGGCGCCTGACGCGGACGCTGGGCACGGTGGTCGATCAGACCATGCGGGCGCAGACGATGCTGGACGCGGTCGTCGGCAGTTGCCGGCGCCCGCAGACAGCGGTGGCCCCGCTGAACACGGCGGATGTGGTTCGGCAGGTGGTGGCCCGGCACGAAGCCGTCCTGCGGACCGCCGGCTGCACGCTGACCTCAGCCATCGACCCCGCCACGCCGCCGGTGCGCGGCCACCCCCATCGCCTGGCCGCCATGCTGGACCATCTGCTGGTCAACGCCGGCGAGGCGCTGGCGGCGCAACGCCTGGAGGACGTCCATGGCGACACCATCCATGTTCAATGCCGCGCCAAGGGCAACACGGTGACCATCAGCGTCGCCGATAACGGCCCCGGCTTTCCCCCGGCTCTGCGCAACCTGCTGATGGAGCCGCTGGCCCCGCCGCAGGGCATCGGCAAGGGATGCGGCCTGGGGCTGGCGGTGGTTCTGGGCGTCGCCGCCGAGATGGGCGGTCAGGTGGCCATCGCCGACAACGAACCGGGCACCCGCGTGACCGTGTCCCTGCCCGCCGCCGGCCGGTCGCTGCTGGTGGCCGAGGATGACCGCGCCGCCGCCGCCGAACTGGCCGACGCGCTGGAGGCCAGGGGCTGGCAGGTGCGCGTCGCCCATGGCGGCAATGCGGCGCTGGCGCTGTTCGACCATGGCGGCGCCGATGCGGTCCTGACCGATCTCAACATGCCCAATGGCGACGGCTGGCAGTTGATCGAGCGGTTACGGGCGCGTGCCCCCGACCTGCCCATCATCGTCATGTCCACCGCCGACGATCATGATCGTCGGCGGGCGGTCGCCGCCGGAGCAGTGCTGGTTCTGCGCAAACCCGTAACCGCGCGCGAGATATGCACAGAACTTGAGGATTTATTACCCAACACCTGGTAACACCAAAAATCTCTACGTAATCGCCGCAATATTGACCTTGAATTCCCCTCCCCAACACAGTTACGAAAGATGTGAAGCCAAGGGGGGCATCCGCTATGCGCATCATCCTTGCTGACGACCACGTCATGATCCGCGAGGGATTGCGTCCTTTCGTGGAAAGAATCTCGCCCGGCACCGAGGTGCTCGAGGCCGGCAGCCTTCCCGAGGTGCTGAACCTGCTCAACGCCGGGCCGGTGGATCTCGTCATCCTCGACCTCAAGATGCCCGGCATGAACGGCTACCAGGGCCTGGTGACGCTGCGCCAACTGTTCCCCAAGGTCCAATGCGTCATGCTGTCGGCCATGGCCGACCGCGAGCACGTCCTGGAAGCCATCCGCCTGGGGGCCGACGGCTTCATCCCCAAGCACCTGTCGGGCGCGGCCATGGTGTCGGCGCTGCAATTGGTCCTGTCGGGCGAACGCTTCGTGCCGGCCATCCTGGTGGACGGCGCCGCGGCGGCCGGCGACCACAATGCCGGGGAATTGATCGGCAGGTTGACCCCGCGTGAACGCGACATCCTGCGTCTGCTGCGCGAAGGCCATCCCAACAAGGTTATTGCCAATCGTCTTGACGTCAGCGAAGTGACGGTCAAGTCCCATCTGGGGAATGTCTTCCGCAAGCTGGGCGTCCAGAATCGTCTGCAAGCGATGAAGCTTCTGGTGGACAGCGAACCCTTTTAACGCACAGCTCCTATACTTTTGTCACCTTTCGGACATACCTCTAAAGTGTCATACTCCCCACCTGAACAGGCAGGGGGGCTGTTCCTATGAATGATTGCTCCGACCATTCGCGGCCGGACGCGTCGTGTTGTTCCCGACCGTCCGCACCGGGGGGAAAGCACTGGCGGCATTTATGGCCCTGGGCGTTCGCGGGCCTGTCGGTGACCTTGGCGCTATGCGTGATCGCGATCGAGGTACGCCGCCTCGCCGGCAGCGCTTCGGCCGGCCCAACGGCCGCCAATGGCGAGTGGTGGCAGTCCTCGGCCCTGCTGGCCGCGCTCATGGCGGGCATGGTGTTGACCGCGACGGCGGTCGTGCTGGTCCAGCAGCGCCTGTCCCAGCGCGATGACCGCGAGGAAGGCCGGCGGGAACTGCGCGGCATCGCCCAGGCCCTGGCCGAGATGGCCCACGACCCCCGCTCCGCCTGGCGCGCCCTGCGCGAGAACAACGTCATCGACGGCCATGCGCTGTGGGACGCCGAGGGCCGGCTGATGGACTTTTCCGGTTTCCTTGGCCGCTACATCCCCCATCTGGCCGACTGGCGCGAACCGTCCGTGCGCCAATTGGTCAGCGCACTGGTGGATGGCGGCCATCTGACCCTGCCGCCGGGCCTGGACCGCGACCAGACGGTCGAGGTCTATTGCACCCTGCACGACCAGGTGCCGGGCCTGCGCGAAATGCGCATGAGCGACGGCCAGACCTATATGGCCCGCACCGCCGATTTGGGCGAGGGGCGGCTGGCCACCATCTACACCAACATCACCGAGTTGCAGCATCCGCGCGCCGATCTGCTCCGCAGCGATGCCTTCCGCCAGGTGTTCGACCAGGCGCCCGCCGCCAAGCTGTTGCTTGACGCCGACCTGCGTCCCCGCGCCGCCAACCGCGCCTTTGCCGCGCTGCTGGGCCATTCGCTGGATGCGGTGGCGCGCCTGGGCTGGAACGGCCTGCTGCACCCCGAGGAAGCCTCCGACACCGCCCCCTGGTCCGCCGGCATCCACCGGCTGGTCAATGCGCAAGGCGAAACGGTGCGCGTCACCGTGGCGGCGCAGCGGCTGGAGAACGAGCACGGGGCCGAATCCGAGCGCCTGCTGGTGACCCTGAACGACGTCACCGCGCGCTGGGAAGCCGAGGAACAGCAGCGCCTGAATTCCACCGTGCTGGACCGGCTGGCGGTGGCGGTGCTGGCGGTCGATCGCGGCGGCCGCATCGCCTATGGCAATCAGGCGGCGCGCCTTTTGTTCCAGTGGAGCAGCACCATCTTACCCGGCACGGCGGTGGAGCGCCTGCTGGGCAGCGCCGTGCGCGCCGCCCTCGACGACGGCACCACCGAACTGGAAACCGAGGGCACCACCTGGAACGGCACCGCCTTTCCCGCCCAGGTCGCTCTGACCCGTCTGGACGACGGCGGGCCGCTGGCGGGCGGCAGCATCCTGATCGTGACCGAC
The DNA here is from genome assembly GCA_023426365.1 of Pseudomonadota bacterium. Lineage (GTDB taxonomy): Bacteria > Pseudomonadota > Alphaproteobacteria > Rhodospirillales > Magnetospirillaceae > Magnetospirillum. The sequence continues at coordinate 87,501 of JAFAAW010000146.1, read as the reverse complement.
CTTACCCCCCGCCGGGCGCTGGACCTGCAACTGATGCATTCCGCCCGTCTTGCCACCCTGGGCGAGATGGCCGCCAGCATCGCCCACGAGTTCAACCAATGCCTGCACGTCATCCGCCTGTCCTCGGAAGCGGTGCAGTTGGACATCGCCGACAAGCGGATCGACAGCGAGCGTCTCGGCAAGCGGGCCGAGAACATCCTCGGCCAAGTGGACCGCCTGACCGAGATGGTCACTCACATGCGCGCCATCAGCCGGCGCGAGAACCACGACAAGCAACCGTTCAGCCCGCAGGCGGCGGTGGATTCGGCCCTGCGCATGGTCGAGCCGCTGCTCAAGGCCGACGGCATCCGCGTGGTGCGCCAGTGCGGCGTGGAGGGCCTTGCCGTGCTGGGCCATCAGGTGCGCCTCGAACAGGTGCTGCTGAACCTGCTCAACAACGGCCGCGATGCCATCCGCGACCGCTTCCGCCGCCAGGGCAACACCGGCGGAACCCTGACCATCACCGGCGACACCTATGCCACCCTTGGCGGCCAGCAACGCCTGCGCATCGCCGTGCGCGACGACGGCACCGGCATCGCCACCGGGGTGGGCGAGCACATCTTCGAGCCGTTCGTCACCACCAAGGACGGCGGCAACGGCCTGGGGCTGGGGCTGTCCATCAGCCGCGGCATCTGCACGGAAATGGGCGGCAGCCTGACCTTCGGCAATGTGGAGGGCGGCGCGGAATTTGTCATCGACCTGCCGGTGGCGACCGGCGCCGAATGCGCCGCCGCCGCCCATGAACGCGCCAGCGCGGCCGAGCATGCGCCGTGCTGGACGGATGACGGCACGGACGGGGCCGACGAGGACGAGGATCCGGGCGACGAGCGCCGCATCCTGCTGGTGGATGACGAGGCCCTGTCGGTGCTGATGGTGGCCGAGTTCCTGAACCGTCAGGGCTATGTGGTGGACACCGCCTATGACGGCCTGGAAGCCTACGAGCTGTGCCGCACCCACGTGTACCACGCGGTGGTCACCGACATCCGCATGCCGCGCATGACCGGCCGCGAACTGATCGTCAAGCTGGCCGAGCTGCAACCGGGCACCCCGGTCATCGTGGTCACCGGCCATCTCAAGGAAAGCAACGCGGCCGATCTGGGCAACAATGTCGTCGCCCTGCTGGCCAAGCCCTTCCAGTTGCAGGACTTGCGCGAGCAATTGCTGCGCCTGGACCGGGTCCACGAAGAAAGACAAGAAGAGGGAGTATAACCCAATGCGCGTGCTGCTTGCCGACGACCACGCGATGGTCCGTGACGGCCTGGTTCCCTTTCTCGAACGTCTTGCCCCGGACACCGCGGTGGTCGAGGCGGGCACCTTTCCCGAGGCCCAGACCGCCGTCCGCGCCCACCCGGATGTGGGGCTGGCGATCCTCGACCTCTACATGCCGGGCATGAACGGACTGGAGGGGTTGGCGGCGCTGCGGGCGGAATTCCCCGCGCTGCCCATCGTCATCCTGTCGGGATCCACCAAGCCCGAGGACGCGCTGCAGGCCATCGAACACGGCGCCTGCGGCTTCGTGCCCAAGACCATGCGCGGCGAAACCATCCTGGGCGTGCTGCGGCTGGTGCTGTCGGGCGAGAAGTACATCCCGCCCTTCCTGTTCGATTACCGCGACAGCCCGGCGCAGACGGCCAGCACCGCGCCCGCGCCCGGCTCGCCGCTGGCGCAACTGACCCCGCGCGAGCGCGACATCCTGGAAATGATCGTGGACGGCGCCCCCAACAAGGTGATCGCCCGCGAATTGAACCTGCAGGAAGTCACGGTCAAGGCCCATCTGCGCAACATGTTCCGCAAGCTGGACGTCGCCAACCGCACCGAGGCCGCCCGCGTCGCCCTGCTGGCGGGCATGTCCGGCCGCAAGGCGATGCAGAAGGCCTGAGCGTCGGCCGGCCCTCCGTTTCGCGTCACCGTCCGTTTCGTCTCACCGCCCTGCCCCGGCCCGTGCCCGCGCGCCTTGCCAGGACGCGGCGAGCGCTATATCCGGCGCTCAAGGCGCACTGCCGCCATTAAGGCGACGGCCAAACGCGCGGAGGCGCGCGCCCGGCGAGGGACAAACATCAAACTGAACCATCGCGCGTCATCTTTGACGCTCGATGGGCTAAAGCTCTGCCACCGCTTCGGCCAGGGGGAAGCGCACCTCCACCTGCACGCCGCCGCTGCGGCGCACGGTGATGGTGCCCTGTATCTGCTTGACCAGGGCGCCCACCATGCGCAGGCCCAGCACCGCGCTGCTGCCGTCGAAATCGACCGGGCGTTCGGCGTTGCGGCCATTGTCCCACACCTCGACCGCGCCTTCACCGGCGCGCGGGGTGGACACCGTGATCCGCAGCCGGCCACCGCCGTCGCCGAAGGCGTTCTTCAGCGCATCCGTAACCAGCTCGTGCACGATCAGCGCCAGCGGCTCCGCCTTGTCCACGCCCAGCGCCAGGGGCGCGCCGGCTACGTCGATCGTCACCCGCTCGCCGCTGGCGCCCGCATTGCCGCGGAACAGCTCGCCGCACAGGACGCCCACGTACTGGGTGAAATCCAACGACGCCAGATTGTCCTGCTTGTAGATCAGCTCGTGCACCTTGGCGAGCGACAGGATGCGGCCGCAGGCCTCGTCGAAATGCTGGCGCAGTTCGGGATCGGTCATGCGCCAGCCCTGCATCTGCAGGATGGACGACACGATCTGCAGGTTGTTCTTCACCCGGTGGTGGACTTCCTGGATGAGCACGCGGTTGTCGGCCAAGGACGCCTTGAGGTCCTCCTCCATCGCCATGCGCGCGGTGATGTCGCGCAGCACCGCCACCACCGCCGACGGCTTGCCGCCATCGCCGCCGCCCACCGGAGAGGTCTGGAATTCCAGGCAGACGCGGTCGCCGCGCCAGTTCAGGCGCACCTCGCCGGTGCGCGCCTCGCCGCTGGACAGCACCTCCAGCGCCAGGGATTCCAGCGGCCCCATCAGCGTGTCGGGCAGCCCGGCCTCGCGCCATGTGCGCCCGACCAGTTCCTGGGCGCCACGGTCCAGGAATTGCTGGGCGGCGCGGCTGGCAAAGCGGATGCGGCCCAGGCCGTCGAACATGACCACCGGGTCCAGGGTGGCATCCAGCACCGCATCCAGGGTCTGGGCGTGCATCGCCACCTCGCCCGACAGCGAGCGTTCGCGCGCCAGCGCGCCGAAGATCAGCGATTGCGGGCGGCGCAGGCCGCTGTCCACCACCGCCTTGAGGAAGGCCCAGGCACCGAAGATCTTGAGCGCGTGGCCGACCAGATGGGTCAGGCCGAACACGTCGGTGTACCACGAGAACGACAGCTCGGTGATCAGCTTGGCGATCACGCTGAGGAACAGCAGGGTGTAGATGTGCGGGTCGTAATCGGCCTTGAAGCGGCGCAGGCGCACCAGCACCACCACGAACATGCCGACCAGCAGGAACTCGGTCCCCATCTTGAACGGGGTGACGCCCTCGCCCGGCACGAAGGCCGCCGGCCACAGGTCGGCAAAGATGGTGCCGACCGCCGCCAGCCAGGCCAGCGACAGCACGCCCACCAATTGGCGGTCGCCATAGCGCCGCTGCGGCGACCACACCGCCACCAGGAAGCAGGTGGCCTCGAACAGGCGCCCGGCCAGCCAGAATTCGGTCGGCAGATTGCCGCCACGGGCGTCGATGACGCCGACGCCCTTGTAGGCCACGGTGTGCAGGATATCGATGCCGCCGACGAAAAACTGACCCACGCCCAGCAGCAGCAGGTAGTTGCGGCCGATCCAGTCGCGCGAATACCACGCGACCACGGCCGCCGCGAAGGCGACGACGATCGAGAACAGTTCCGCCAGGGTGTGGAACAGCAGGAAGTTCGCCGCCCACAATGTGCACAGCAAAACGCCGAGCAGGCCGAAACCTGCCACGGCGCCGGAACCGATAACCGATCTTTTTGCCGATCCCGTGGTCAGCCGCCCGTCGTCCAAACGTTCCTCCCCAAAGGGTACCCCGCCGCCGCGATATCCCCCGATCGCGGTTGCTCCCTTCGAGGTTATAGCCCTCCACGGGCGGGGATGCGACCCCACCCGAGGAACGACCCGGCTAGTTCCAAGGAACTATTCGATCAATCCGCGCCGCATGGCGTAGGTGGCCAGTTCGGCGGAATTGTGCAGATCAAGCTTCTGCATGATCTTGGTGCGGTGGGTTTCCACGGTCTTGATGGCGATGGACAGGGTTTCCGCGATCTCGCGGTTCTTCAGCCCCTGGGCGATCAGGCGCAGCACCTCGCGCTCGCGCGCGGTCAGCGCCACCGCCACGGTGTCGGCGCCGTCCAGGAACTCGCGCACCGCTTCCTCGTTCAGGCCCGGCCCCAGATAGTGCTTGCCGGAGCGCACCGAGGCGATGGCCGCCATCAGCTCGTCATGGCCCAGCTTCTTGAGCGCATAGCCGTCGGCGCCGGCGGCCAGGGCCTCGGCCACGCGGCGCTCGCAATTGGCCACGGTCAGGATCAGCACCCTGATCTGGGGCGCCACCCGCTTGATGCGGCGGGTCGCCTCGACGCCGTCCAGCACGGGCATGGACAGGTCCATCAGCACAATGTCGGGCTTGAGGGAGCGGGCCATCTCCACGGCGGCCTCGCCATCTTCGGCCTCTCCGATGATCTCGACGTCCTCCGCCTTGAGCAAGGCAGCCAGACCCTGGCGCACGAGCTGTTGGTCCTCGGCGATCAGGATGCGAATGGGCACGCGAGCGTCCTCCTATGAAAACTCAACCATCATGGATAGGGGCCTTTGGCAACATGCCCTAAATTCATGTGAAAATCGAGAGGGGTGTACTGCCGCATTGCGCACAGATTTTAGTAGCATGGCGACACCCGCACGGAACGGCCCTGTGCGGCGCCGTCGCCCCACGCCGCAACGGCGACGGCGCCAGGGGCGTCCCGGCCCGTGCGGTGCGGCTTTCGGGGAAACGAACCGCAAGGCCTCCGGCCCGCCGGCGAACAGGAAAAAGGTTCATCGGGGATCATTCCCGCCGATCCCCGATGAACAAAAAAAGGGGCGCCGTCTGGCGCCCCCGCATGGTGTTCCCTGGGATCACTTTTCCTTGGCGTAGGGGTTCTTGCCCCCGCGCACGAACAGGCGCAGCGGCACACCCGGCAGCTTGAAGGTCTCGCGCAGGCCGTTGATCAGGTAGCGCGTATAGGCCTCGGGCAGTTCCTCGGGCTTGGACGCGAAGATGATGAAGGTCGGCGGCCGCGCCTTTGCCTGGGTCATGTAGCGGATCTTGAGCCGGCGCCCGCCCGCCAGGGCCGGCGGCGGATGGTGGGCGACCACCTCTTCCAGCCACTGGTTCAGCTTCGAGGTGGAAATGCGGCGGTTCCAGGTCTTGTGCTGTTCGATCACCGCATCCATCAGCCGGCCCAGCCCCTTGCCGGCCAGCGCGCTCATGGTGATGCAGGGCACGCCGCGCACCTGCGGCATCGAAGTCTCCAGGCGGTCGCGCAGGCGGGCCAGCGCCTCCTCGGGCTTTTCCACCGCGTCCCACTTGTTGACGGCGATCACCAGGGCGCGCCCTTCCTCGATCACCATGCGGGCGATGGTCAGGTCCTGCTTGTCCAGGATGGCCGCCGAGTCCATCACCAGCACCACCACCTCGGCCATGCGGATGGCTTCGAGGGTGTTGGACACCGACAGCTTTTCCACCGGATCGTCGATATTGGCGCGCTTGCGTAAGCCCGCGGTGTCCACCAGGCGGATGCGGCGGCCCTTGTGCTCCCACTCGCTGGAAATGGCATCGCGGGTCAGGCCGGCCTCGGGGCCGGTCAGCATGCGATCCTCGCCCAGCAGGCGGTTGACCAGGGTGGACTTGCCCACGTTGGGGCGGCCGGCGATCACCAGTTGCAGCGGCCGGGCGGCGCGGGCGGCCTCCTCGGCGGCGTTGGCGGCTTCCTCGTCCTGCTCGGCCGGCGGCGCGGCGAAGTCGTCCTCCTCCTCGTCGTCGTCAACCAGGGCGCCCGCCGCCTCGGCATAGGGCTGCAACGCGAAGAACAGGTCGGACAGGCCCTCGCCATGCTCGGCCGAAACCGGCACCGGCTCGCCCAGGCCCAGGCCATAGGCTTCGTACAGGCCCGGCTCGCCCGCGCGGCCCTCGCACTTGTTGGCGACCAGGATCACCGGGGTCCGCGCTTTCCGCAGCAGGTCGGCGAAATGGCGGTCGAGCGGGGTGACGCCGGCGCGCGAATCGATCAGCATCAGGGCGACGTCGGCTTCTTCCACCGCCATTTCGGTCTGGCGGCGCATGCGCGCCTCGACCGAATCGCCGGTGGCGTCCTCGTAGCCCGCCGTGTCGATGACGGTGAATTCCATGCCCAGCAGCGTGGCCGCGCCCTCGCGGCGGTCGCGGGTGACGCCGGGCATGTCGTGCACGATGGCGACGCGCTTGCCCACCAGACGGTTGAACAGCGTGGATTTGCCGACATTGGGTCGGCCGACGATGGCGACAGTGAAGCTCATATCAGCGGTACGCCACCAGGTCTGCGTCGTTGGTGATGAAATACATGGTGCCGTCGGCCACCGCCGGCTGGATGGTCACGCCGTCCGAGATGGACAGCTTGCCCAGCACGTCGCCGGTATAGGGCGACAGCGACACCAGATAGCCGTCGGAATTGCCCAGGATCAGGCGGTCCGAGGCCAGGACCGGGCCGGCCCACACGATGCGGCCCTCCTTTTCCTCCTCGTCCTCCCACATCTGCAACTGCGTCACCCAGATGATGCGGCCGGTCTTGGATTCCAAGGCCACCGCCTCGTTGTTGTTGGTGATCAGGTACAGATAGTCGCCGGCCACCCACGGGCTTTGGATGCCGCCGATCTCGCGCTCCCACAGGCGGCGGCCCGAGCGCAGCTCGATGGCGACCAGCATGTCGGCGTGGCCGATGGCATAGACGCGGCCGCGGTCGATGATGGGGCGGCCGCGGATGTCGGACAGGGTGGACACGCTGTCGGTGCGGCGCACGGTGGTCAACTGGTCCTGCCACAGCACGCTGCCGTTATCGACGCGCAGCGCGAACAGCTCGCCCGACGAATAGGGCACCACCACCACGTTGCCGTCCACCGCCGGGCTGGTGCCGGCCAGCAGGCTGGCGCCTTCGGAAATGCCCTGATGGGTCCACAGCACGGCGCCGTCCTCGGCGGCCAGGCAATGGGTCTGGTTGTCCACGGTCACTACGAAGACGCGGCCGCCGCGCACGGTCGGCGCGCCGCGCATGGGACCCGACAGGGTCTGGCGCCACACCACCTTGCCGGTCTTGGCGTCGAGCGCCACCACCTGGGCAAAGCCGGTGGAGGCGAACACCACCCCGTCCTCGTAGGCGACGCCGCCGCTCGAGAAGGTGGAATCCTCGTCGTTCGGGGTCAGGTCGGCCTTCCACTTCGAGCGGCCGGTCTTGGCGTCAACGGCGCGCACCTCGGCCTCGGCGTCCATGGTGAACACCATGCCTTCGGCCACCACCGGCTGGGCCAGCAGGCGGGCGCGCTTGCCGGCGCCGGCGCCGATGCCGGTGCTCCACTGCTTTTCCAGGCGGTCGCCCACTTCCATGTGGTGCATGGCGTGGTTGGCATAGCCGCCGGCCTGCGGCCAGTCTTCGTTGGCTTCCGGCGGCGGCAGCTTGATTTCCAGGTTCTTGGCCTCCGGCTCCAGCGCCTTTTCACGCGACAGCACCGAAATGCGCTTGCCGGGCAGCGGCGGGGCGGAATTCCCACCCAGCCAGCTGGAGCACGCGGCCACCCCCATCGAGGCCACCACCACCAAAGCCAGACGACGCATCATGGACAGTACCCCTGGACGAAAAAATTAGCCCTTGGCCTTGCCGCCGCCGACGGCGGCCAGCATCTCGGCGGCGCGGGCGCGCATGCCCTGCGGCGCCGCCGGATCGTCGGCGATCTTGCCGAACAGCTCGCCGGCCTTGGCGGCGTCGCCGCGCTTGGCCGCGGCCAGGGCCTGGATCTCGCGGGCGGAATGGCGCCAGGGGCTGCTTTCCACCGCAAGCGACGCCACCGACGCCTCGACGGCGGCCGGATCGGCGCCGCCGTCCAGCTTCAGATAGGCGGCCTTGAGGCGGGCCATATCGCGATAGACGTCCTCGGCGCCGCCGGCGGCCACGCGCTCGAGCAGGGCGATGGCGCCATCGCGGTCACCGTCGGCCAGCTTGAGGTCGGCCAGCTTGAAATCGGCGAGAACCTGATAGCCCGCCGAGCCATCGGCCGCCACCTTGCCCAACTGGGCCAGCGCGTCTTCGCGGTTGCCCTGTTGCAGGACCTGCAGGGCGGCCGAGAAAGCGGCGCCGGATTCGGCGCGGCGCTTGGCATCCCAGGCGGTCCATCCCTGCCAGCCGGCCACGCCGATGACCAGGATGGCGGCGCAGCCCACCATCAGGTTGCCGTGCTTCTTCCACAGGGCGTGCAGTTGCTCCTGCTTCAGTTCTTCGTCCACCTCGCGGATCAGAAGGTCGGCCGCGGCGTCGTCATTCTTGGTGGTCAAGGAAAGGCTCTCCGAAAATCGAACCGGCGTAACATAGTCCGTGCAGCGGCGCGAGGCAAACCCCGCCGTGCGCTATAACGTCACTCAGCCGGGCGCCACTTGATGGAACAGCCCATGGACGGCACCTGCCGGGCCGGCCCCACGCCCCCGTCCGCCACCTGGGCCATGGCCTCGAACAGCTCGCGCCGGGCGTCGGCCGGCCCGGCCTCCTTGCGCGACGCGTCCAGCCGGCCGCGATATTGCAGGCCCAGGCCGGCATCGAAGCCGAAGAAATCCGGGGTGCACACGGCGCCATAGGCGCGGGCCACGTCCTGGCTTTCATCGAACAGGTAGGGAAAGGTGAAACCGTGGCGGGCGGCGAACCCTGCCATGTTGTCGAACGAATCCTCGGGGTAGGCCACGGTGTCGTTGGACATGACGGCGGCCACCCCGATCCCCAGGGCCTGGAGGTCGCGGGCGTCGCGCACCAGCCGGTCGGCCACCGCCTGCACATAGGGACAGTGATTGCAGATGAACATGATCAGCGTGCCCTTGGGGCCGCGCACGTCGGCCAGGCTCCACTGGCGCCCGTCGATGCCGGGCAGGCGGAAATCCGGAGCGGGCCATCCGAAATCGCAGATCGGCGTTTCGACCGCCATCGTTCTCTCCTTCATGCAAGGGGGAAGGGGCGTGCAAGGGGAAAAAGCGGCGCCGGCCGGAAGCCGAGAATTGTTTTGACCCGGCCGCGACTTTGGCTGGACAATATAGCGCATCGGCAAAAAGGGTCATAGAAGATGATCGGACGCCTTGCTGTTCTGGCGCTGGCCGCCTCTGCGACGGGCTGCATGTGGGTCGGCCAGGAAGAACTGTATCCCGGCGGCAACCCGCCCGGTATCGGCGCGACCTTGGCCAACCTGGAGGTTCTCAGCGTCATCAACACCAAGAAGACGCTGGGCGACCACGTCGCCACCTGGATCACCGGCAAGGATTGCTCGACCGTGCGCGCGCAACGTGAAGGCGCGTGGTGCGTGGACTGGCCAGCGCCGCCGGCCCCGCCGCAGCAGGTGTACTGCTATGCCTCGCTGGCGCGCCCGAGCTGCTATTCGCAGCCCTATAACCAGGGCAACGACCGCCTGATCGGCTTCGTTCCCGCCCCCACCCCCATCCGCCGCTAGGCCATCGAGCGTCGAACAGGACGCACGCTGGTCCGGTTTTATGTTTGGCCCTCGCCGGCCGCGCGCCTCCGCGCGCTTGGCTGCCGCCTCACTGGCGACAGGTCGCGGCCGTGCGCCCACTTTAGCGCTCGCCGCCAGGGCCGCCGCCCGGCCGGCGGCACCCGGGCTGCGCGCCCCATATAGCAACGCGCCTTAAATATGAGGCGCGTTGCTCTGGCGCCCATTGCGGGCGCGGCCAAGTGGCCGGAGGCCGCGCCCGGCGAGGGCAAAAATGACAAGCGGTAGGCCGTGATGCACATTTTGGGCATCACGGTCTAGCTGCGGACGTCGCCCTGCTTCAGGCGCTCGCAGATCAGGCGCATGGTGTTGCTGATCTCGGGCTGGTGTTCGGCCAGGGCCGAGGCCAGGCGATGGGCGTGCGCGCGGTCGAAGGGACGGCCCGAGGCCTCGTTCTCCAGCATTTCCGACAACACGCGGATTTCGTGCAGGCGATAGTCCATGGCGACATCTCCCTTGGAACAACCGGACTGTGGGATCAGCAACAGCGCGCCGCAACGGACGGTTTTTTGACGGCGCCGCGGGCCGCGCGACCGTCAAGGCGATCGACGATCAGCGCCATGCTGGCTTCGATGTGCGGGTGTTGCCGGGCCAGCCGGCGGGCCAGTGCCACCGCCAGATCGCGATCGATGAGCCGCCCCTCGGCCTCGTCCTCGATGATGGTCGCCAACTGGCGGATTTCCTGCCACCGGGTCATGGTCATACCCCACCCTTTGCGTTGGGGGGAAAGACTAACACCCGGTAAAAAGTGGGGGAATTATCCACCTGCTGTTCAGATGGCTAATCCCCCCACCCTAAAGGTCAATCAGTTGCTGGTCGCCACGTTCCAAATGTCGCGGGCATACTCCGCCACCGTCCGATCGGAGGAGAACTTGCCCATGCGCGCCACATTGAGGATGGCCTTGCGGGTCCATTCTTCAGGATCGCGGTAAAGCGCGTCCACCCGCTCCTGCGCCGCCATGTAGAGCGGATAATCGGCGGTCAGCAGGTAATGGTCGCCATTGGTCAGCGCGTCCACCAGCGGGCGGAAGCGGTCGGTCTGGTCGGGCGAGAAATAGCCCGAGCCGATCATGTCCAGCGCCTTTCTCAGGTCCTCGTTGGCGTTGATCGCCTCCCACGGGTCATAGCCATCCATGCGGCGCCGCGCCACCTCCTGCGCGGTGAGGCCGAACAGGAACATGTTCTCCTCGCCCACCTCCTCGCAGATTTCCACGTTGGCGCCGTCCCAGGTGCCGATGGTCAGCGCGCCGTTCATGCTCATCTTCATGTTGCCGGTGCCCGACGCCTCGGTGCCGGCGGTGGAGATCTGCTCGGACAGCTCGGCCGCGGGCATCACCAGTTCGGCGGTGGAGACGTTGTAATTGGGCACGAACACCACCTTGAGCTTGTCGCCCACCAGCGGGTCGTTGTTGACCACGTCGGCCACGTCGTTGATCAGCTTGATGATCAGCTTGGCCACCACGTAGCCGGGCGCCGCCTTGCCGCCGATGATCACCGTGCGCGGCACCACGTCCACCGTCGGGTTGGCGCGGATGCGCCCATAGCGCGTCACCACGTGCAGCACGTTCAGAAGCTGGCGCTTGTATTCGTGGATGCGCTTGATCTGGACGTCGAACAGCGAATCCACCGAGATGTCCACGCCCAGACGCTGGCCGATGACCTGGGCCAGGTGTTCCTTGTTGGCGCGCTTGACGGCGGCGAACTTGGCGTGGAAAGCGCGGTCGTCGGCCAGCTTCTCCAGCCCCTTGAGACGGTCGAGATGGGTCACCCACCCCTCGCCCACCGCGTCGGTGATCAATTGGGACAGGCCGGGATTGGCCGCCAGCAGCCAGCGGCGCGGGGTGACGCCGTTGGTCTTGTTGTTGATCTTGCCCGGGCTGAGATGCTCGAAATCCGAGAAAATGGTGGATTTCATCAGGCCGGTATGGATGGCGGCGACGCCGTTGACCTTGTGGCTGCCGACCACCGCCAGATGGGCCATGCGCACCCGGCGCTCGCCATCCTCGCCCACCAGCGACACCCGGCGCAGCAGGTCGGAATCGCCGGGATGGCGGTGCCGCACCTCCTGCAGGAATTCGTGGTTGATGCGGAACACGATTTCCAGGTGGCGCGGCAGGATGCGCTCGAACATGTCCACCGGCCACGTCTCCAGCGCCTCGGGCAGCAGGGTGTGGTTGGTGTAGGCGCACGACCGCCGGGTCAGGTCCCAGGCGCGGTTCCAGTCAAGCTGGTGTTCGTCCACCAGCACGCGCATCAGTTCGGCCACCACCAGCGCGGGGTGGGTGTCGTTCAACTGGACCGCCACCTTGTCCGGCAGCTTGTCCCAGTCGCTGTGCGACTTGCGGAAGCGCGCCAGGATGTCCTGGATCGAGGCGGCGACGAAGAAATACTCCTGCTTGAAGCGCAGTTCCTTGCCGCGCGAGGTGATGTCCGAGGGGTACAGCACCTTGGACAGCGTCTCGGATTCGTTCTTGTCGCGCACGGCCTCGATGTAATTGCCGGCGTTGAAGTACTTGAGGTCGAATTCGCGGGTGGACTTGGCCGACCACAGGCGCAGGTGGTTGACGGTGTTGCCGCCATAGCCGGGCACGGGAACGTCATAGGCCATGGCCATGACTTCCTCGGTGTCCATCCATTGGGCGCGGGTCTGGCCCAGGACGTCCTTGTAATGCACCACGCGGCCGCCGAAACGCACCGGATAGATGACGCCCGGACGCGGGAACTCCCACGGATTGCCGTAGCGCAGCCAGTTCTCGGGGCTTTCCACCTGCCAGCCGTGCTCGACGTGCTGGGTGAACATGCCGTAATCGTAGCGGATGCCGTAGCCGAAGCCGGCCACGTCCAGCGAGGCCATGGAATCGAGCAGGCAGGCGGCCAGGCGGCCCAGGCCGCCATTGCCCAGCGCGGCCTCGACCTCCCAGCCGACGATCTCGTCGAAATCCAGGTTCATGTCCTCGATGGCGGCCTTGACCTGGTCGTAGATGCCCAACGAGATCATGGCGTTGGACAAGGTCCGCCCGATCAGGAACTCCATGGACATGTAATAGACGCGCTTCTGGTCCTTTTCGTAGTACCGGTTCAGCGTCGGCATCCAGCGTTCCGAGATGCGGTCGCGCACCGTGTAGGCCGCAGCCATGAACCAGTCGCGCGCGGTCGCGTTCACCGGGTCCTTGCCGACGGAGTAGAGCAGGTGGCTGGCCAGACTGTAACGGATGCTTTCCGCATCGTCGTCGAGGAGCTTGACCACGGGGGGGCCGACACGGCGCATACTTCGTCCTTCCGCCTATGGAATACCGCCTAGGGAGTGTCCCGGTCGGAGCGGGCAAGTCAAGGCGATTCATGCACGAAATGGAGGCGAAGGGCATGCGTTGACGGAATACTCACGCCCCGGCGGCAATTTTGTGCGCAATTGCCGCAAACGGCAACAATTCGGCAACGAAAACGGCATCAACCGCCCCCTTCCGCTTCCAGCAGGGCCAGGGGAAACGCGGCGAACAGTTCGGCCAGGGACAGCACCTGGGCGCCCCGGCGATTGACCGTTTCGATCACCCGCCCACTCAGCAGGTCGCGGTAGCGCGCCGCCCCCCCTGCCCCGTCGCCGCCGCGTGCGGCGCCGGCCGGGCCGCCCCGGCGCGGTGCCTCCACGTGGCAGCCCCGCCACGCCGCGCCCAACGGGGGCAGGACCAGATTGTCCGACCACATCCGCATGGTCAGCAATGGCACCGCAACCACCACCTGCGCCTCGCCCAGGGCGCGGGCGAAGGCCAGGGCATGGGCGGCGCGCGGGCCGCGCACGGTGAGCGGGGCATAGGCCCCGTCGCTGAACAGGTCGGGTCGCCGCCGCCTGAGATCAAGCGCACGGCGGATCACCGCCTGCTTGACCGCGCCGTCGCGCCATTCGCGCAGCTCGGCCGGCAGCGGGCCGTCGCCGAAGCGGTCCAGCAGCTCCCGGCGCAGGTCGTAATCCACGGGGCGGCGGTTGTCGGGGTCCACCAGCGACAGATCCCACAATTCCGTCCCCTGATAGAGATCGGGCACGCCGGGCACGGTCAGCTTGAGCAGGGTCTGGGCCATGCCGTTTACCTGGGCCACCGGCACCAGCCGGCGGCGCAGGCCCAGGAAATCATCGAGGAACGGGTTGCGGCGGCCGGTTTCGCCGATGCGGCGGACGAAATCCACCACCGCATGCTCGTAGCCTTCGTTCACATGCGCCCACGAGGTGCGGCCCTTGGCTTCGCGCAGCGCCTTGACCACGCTTTGGGCCAGCCGCTCGACGAAGTCTTCGGCGCCGTCGTCGGGCCAGCCGCCCAACATGGTCTGGTAAATCCACACCTCGTCATTGGCCTCGGGGGCGGGGCCGTCGTCCAGATGCTTGCGGAACGGCTGGTTCAACTGGCTCCAGCGTTCCAGATGCTGGCGCCATTCCTCGGGCAGCTCGGACAGCGCGGCGATGCGCATGCGGGTGTCCTCGCCGCGCTTGGTGTCGTGGGTGGCGGTGGCCAGCAATGTGTGGGGATGGCTGCGCAGCCGCGCCCGGTTCGCCTGATGGAAGGCCGCCACCGACAGGCCGAAGCGCAAGGGGTCGCCGCCGACCTCGTTCAGCGCCAGCAGCCGGTTGTAGCGGTAAAGGGCGGTGTCCTCGAACCCCTTGGCCATGACCGGGCCGCTGTATTGCTGAAGGCGCATGGCGAAATCCACCACGGCACGGCGCGAATAGGCGCCGTCGCGGGCCAGGCTGGTGTCCAGCACGGCGCCGACGAAATCGAACACGCTCGGGTCCAGGGGGCTGGCGCGCCGCGCCTTGGCCAGCGCCCACTGGATATAGCGGTTGTCGGTCTCGGTCACCCGGCGCGAGGTGACATAGGTGCGATAGACCGGCAGCCACGCCACCACCTCCTTCAGCGCCTGGACCAGCACCGACAGGGTGAAGTCGCGCGACCGCCAGTGCGAGGCGGCGATGCGGCCCAGCCGCCCGGCCAGCACCCGCAATTCGGCGGCCATGTACTGGTCGATGATGCGCTTCTTGGCCGCCACCACCTGGGCGTCGAAATCCATGGCCGCGCCGATGAAGCGGGCATAGGTGGCGGTCATCGCCGCCTCGGCCTCGGCCATGACGAACAGGCCGCACACCAGATTGGCGAATTCGTAGCCGGTGGTGCCGGCCACCGGCCAGTCGCGGCGCAGCGGCTCGTGCCGGGCCAGGATCTTTTCCACCCACAGCGGCAGCGGCTGGTCGTCGGCGCCGCGCACCGGCCGGCCCAGCGCCTCGCCGGCGCGGGACTGGACCTGGCGGCAATATTCCGCCGGGTTGAACAGCCCGTCCACGTGATCGATGCGCAATCCCTGGACCAGGCCGGCGCGGACCAGGTCCAGCGTCAGGCGGTGGGCGCGGGCGAACAGCTCGGGTTCTTCCACCATGCGCAGGGCGGCCAGCCCGTTGATGTCGAAGAAGCGGCGGTAATTGATCTCGTCGGCCGCCACCCGCCAATAGGACACCCGGTAATGCTGGCGTTCCAGCAGATCGTGCAGGCGGGCGGGATCGCCGCCCAGCGTCGCCAGGGCGCCGTCGATGGCGTCGCCCAGATCGGGCCGCGCATGCGCCAGCCCGGCCAGCCGCGCCTTGGACTGCACGGCGTGGGTGCGCCGCGCCGCCGCCCCCCGCCCGCCCGCGCCCGAGCTCAGCGAGCGGAAATCCAGCACCACGTCCAGCAACGGGTCGCCCGCCCCGCCCGGCGGCACCGCGGCTTGCAGCAGCGGCGCGTAATCGTTCACCGCCAGGGGAAAGCGGTGCTCCCAGTACCAGACGCTCAGCGTGCCCTCGTCGCGGTCGAACTTGGGCACCAATTCGCCGCGCTCCAATACCATGCCGTACTGGTCGCCCAGGAACGGCAGCAGCACCTTGCCCTTCAGTTCGCGGCGGGGCGGCTGCCAGTCGATGTCGAAATAGCGGGCATAGGGGCTGTCCTCGCCCCATTCCAGGACGTCCAGCCACCACGCATTGTCCGCCAGCCCGACCCCCATGTGGTTGGGCACGAAATCCACCACCAGCCCCATGCCGTGTTCGGCCAGGGTGGCGCACAGGCGTTCACGCGCCGCGCGGCCGCCCAATTCGGGATTGATCTGGTTGTGATCGACGATGTCGTAGCCGTGCGTGCTGCCCGCCCGCGCCTTGAGGATGGGGGAGACGTAAAGATGGCTGACGCCCAGCGCCGCCACATAGGGCACCACCGCGCAGGCGTCGTCCAGGGTAAAGGCGCTGTTGAGCTGAAGCCGATAGGTGGCGCGGGGATAAGGGGGCACGGGCAAGGGGCGACCTCCGCTTTGCCCCCTGCCCAACCCGCAAGCGGGTCAGCGGTTCCCGCGCCCCTCCTTCAGGCGTTCGGCCAGCGCCACCAGCCGGGGATCGGCCAACACCTTTGCCACGTCGGCGGGGAAACGCCGCCGCCAATTGGGATGCTGGTCGGTGGTGCCGGGCAGGTTCATCTGGCTGTCCAGCGCCAGGATGTCCTCGATCTGCACCATCATCAGCCGCGACCGCGCCCGCGCAAGGTAAAGGTGCGCGGCCTGGGCCAGCCGTTCGGCATCGCTGTCCGACAGCGGGCCGTGGTCGGGGAAATCCGCCGGCAGCAGCCCCTGGGCGGCAAAGGCGCGCACCAGCTTCTCGCGGTCGGACTGGCGGGCCGCCCGTTCCTCCTCGGCCATGCCGGGACGGGGATAAAGGTCGAGCTTGTCACGCTTGCCGATATCGGTGCCGTTCCAATAGCCGCGCGCGCTGGGCAGGTCGTGGGTGGCGAAGATGGCCAGGGCATTGGCGTCGAACTCGTCCGGCGCCTTGAAGCGGCCGTCCTTTTGCTCGAACACCATCACGCGATAGGCGAAGATGGCGGTGCGGTCCATGCGCTCGCGGAAGCCCTCGGGCACGGTGCCCAGGTCCTCGCCGATCACCAGACAGCGATTGCGCACCGATTCCAGCGCCACCAGCCGGAACAGATCCTCGACCGGATAGCGAACATAGGCGCCCTGGTCGGCGCTGGCGCCCGGCGGCACCCAATACAGCCGCTGCAACGCCATGGCGTGGTCCAGGCGCAAGGCGCCGGCATGGCGCATGTTGGCGCGCATGACCCCGATGAACGGGGTATAGGCCGCCTCGCGCAGGGCCAGCGGGTTGAACGGGATCAGCCCCCAATCCTGGCCCTTGAGCGCCAGCGGGTCGGGCGGCGCGCCCACCGACACGCCCAGCGACAGGTTGTCCTGTTCCAGCCATGCCTCGGCGCCGTCGCCGGCGATGCCGACGCCCAGGTCTCGATAGAGGCCGATGGTGGCGCCGTTGTCCAGGCCCGCGCGATGGGCCGCGCCCAATTGCTGGTCGGCCAGGAACTGCAACCACCAGAAGAACTCCACCCGCTCGCGGTTGTCCTCGGCAAAGCGCGCCACCGCCGGATTGTCGGGATGGCGGTATTCCTCGGGCCACTGGCGCCAATAGGAGAGGCGGTTGTCGCGCACGAAACGCTCGTGCAGCGCCTCGAAGGTGCAGAACAGTTCCGCCGCGCGCCCGCCCTGGCGCTGGAAGTCGCGGAAGTCGCGGCCGCGCTGGTCGCCGCTGGCCAGATGCTCGGCGCGGAACCAGCGGTACAGCACCTCCAGCATGGGCAGGCTCAGGCGGGCCACATCCTCGTATTCCACCAGCGGATAGCCGCGCACGCGCGCCAGATTGGCCTGGAACCCCGGCGAGGCGAACATGCGCTTGGCCTCGAGGCATTCCTTGAATTCCGGCACCATTTCCACGTCCAGATAGGCGACGTTGAGGAAACGGCGCGACGACGGCGCATAGGGGCTGAATTTCTGCGGCTGGGCAGGGAACAGCGCGTGCAGCGGGTTGATGCCCACGGTCGCCGCGCCCAGCCGGGCGGCGCCCGCCGCCAGTTCGGCCAGCGCGCCATAGCTGCCCACGCCCCAATCGCTGTCGCTGCGCAGGGCATAGACCTGGGTCGCCAGCCCCCACACGCCGTCGCGGTCGCCCACGGCGGCCGGCACATGGGCGCGGGCGGGGGCGACGATCACCTGCATGGCGGCCTCGGCGCCGTCGCCGGCGCGCAGCCGCAGGTGGTGATAGCCCACCGGCGGCAGGCCGGGCAGGATCAGGCGCCAGCGCTTGATCAGCGCGCCGCCCAGCCAGCGTTCCTCGACCCACGGCAGGGTATCGACCTGGAAGGCGCCGGTGCGCACGCCGCCGTCTTCCTCCTCCAGCGTCCACTGGATCAGGTCCTTGTCGCGCGCGGCGGGAATGGTCAGCGTGACTGAAGGCTCGCCCCAGGTGGTGTCGAACACCGCCACCGGCTCCAGCCAGCGGCGCCAGGGGCGGGTGTCCAGCCGCTCAAGGCTGGCGAGGATGTCGGCCTCGGTTTCGACCTTGAACCCCATGGCGGTCAGAAAGGCTTTCTTGGTTTCGGGCGAAACCGGGCGCCATTGGCCGAAGAAATCCCACCAGCCGTCCTCGATCCCGGCCAGTTGCGCCAGCCGGTCGAGAGCTTCCACCGCGTTCATTCACTTCCCCCCGTCGTCCAGGTACCAGTCCAAACCCCAGGCCGGAAGGGCGCCAACCCCTCCGTAGGTAGAGTACAGAAGTCTGCCGCCGCCGGGAACGATCCCGGGCAACGGCACCGCCGAGAAATTGGCGATCACCGACAGCACGCTGTCGTCGCCCAGCCGCCAGTCGATGCGGAACGCGCGCGCGCCCAGCATCTGGGCGACGGCCGTGCCGCCGGTCATGCCGACCAGACGGGGCGCCACCTCGCGCCGGCGCAGCGCCAGCAACTGGCGAACCTCGCGCATGCGATGGGCGTGGGGCGGCGTCGCCGCCTCGGCCCAGTCCAGCCGCGACAGGGCAAAGGTCTCGGGCGCCACCGGATCGGGCACCGTCTTGGCGCCGGCGCCCTGGAACTGGGGGAAATGGGCGAATTCCCGCCGCCGCCCGTCGCGCACCTTGCGCGCCAGTTCGGGGCCGAAATCGCAGAAATACAGGAACGGCGTGCCCGCCCCCCATTCCTCGCCCTGGAACAGCAGGGGCACCTGGGGGGCCAGCAGCAACAGCGCGGTGGCTGCATGCACCGCCGGCCATGGCGCCAGGCGGTCGAGGCGCTCGCCCAGCGCCCGGTTGCCGATCTGGTCGTGGTTTTGCAGGAACGAGACGAAGGCGGTGGGCGGCAGATGGCGCGACGGCTCGCCCCTGCGCGCGCCGTCGCGATGCTCGGACGGCTCGCCCTGATAGGCGAAGCCGTCGGTCAGGCAGCGCACCAGATGGGCCAGCGGATCGGGGGCGTAGTCGCGATAATAGCCGCCATTCTCGTCGGTCAGCAGGCGGTGCGCCGCGTGGTGGATGTCGTCGTTCCATTGGGCGGTATAGTGGCGCGGCCGGCCCTTGCCGTCGCGGCCCAGCAGGTGGGCGGCATTGTGGTCGTTTTCCAGCACCAGATGGATGGGCCGGTCCCCGCACGCGGCGCGGGCGCGCTCGGCCAGCTCCTCCAGCACGCTTTTGGCGCTGTCGTCCTTGATGGCGTGCACGGCATCCAGGCGCAGGCCGTCCATGTGGAATTCCGTCAGCCAGTAAAGCGCGTTGTGGATGAAGAACTCGCGCACCGGCCCGGCATCGCGGCCGTCGTAATTGATCGCCTGTCCCCACGGCGTGTGATGGCGGCGGGTGAAGAAGCGCTTGGCGGTGGCGTGCAGGTAATTCCCCTCGGGGCCGAAATGGTTGTAGACCACGTCCAGCAGCACCATCAGCCCCCGGGCATGGGCGGCGTCCACCAGCGCCTTGAGATCGTCGGGATGGCCATAGCTGGATTCGGGGGCGAAGGGCAGCACGCCGTCATAGCCCCAGCCGCGCGCCCCGGGAAATTCTGCCAGCGGCATCAGCTCGATGGCGGTGACGCCCAATTCGGCCAGATAATCCAGCTTGGCCCGCGCGGCGGCAAAGGTGCCCTCCTCGGTGAAGGTACCCACATGCAGCTCGTAGATGACCGCCTCTTCCCACGGGCGGCCCGGCCATTGGTCGTCGCCCCATTCGAAGGCCAGCGGGTCCACCACCTCGGACAGGGCGTGGACGTCGTCGGGCTGATAGCGCGAGGCCGGGTCGGGCACCACCAGCCCGCCGACGCGAAAGCCATAGCGCGTCCCCGCCCCCGCCCCCGGCACGCTGGCCTCGACCCAGCCGTCGGCCTGGCGGTCCATGGCGATGTCGGCGCGGCCGGGGATGTGCAGCGCCACGTCGCCGCAATCGGGTGCCCACAGCCGGAAGCGGGTCGCGCCTCCGTCCATGGTGGTCCCGAACGGCATGACGTGGACGCGCCGCATCAGTGGCTCTCGCCGGCGGGGCAGCGGCGCAGGACGGCAAGGGAATGGGGCTTGAGCGGGAAGCGGCTGTCGGCGGCGCAATATTCGCCGCTCAGCACCGGCTCGGGCCGCGCGGTGTCGATCACCACTTCCCAGCTCTTGCCCAGTTGGGCCGGCGGCAGGGTGTAGAAGATGATCTCGGTATAGGCGTTGAACAGCACCATGAAGCTGTCATCCGCCTCCTCGCGCCCGGTGCGCGAATCGACCATGCAGGACTGGCCGCTGACGATGAAGCCGAGCGAACGGGCATAGGGCAGCGTCCAATCGGAATGGGTCATTTCGCGGCCTTCCGGCGTCACCCAGGTGATGTCCTTGAGCAGGCTTCCCGGCATGCGCCGCCCCTCGAAGAAGTGCGGGCGGCGGAACACCGGATGCTCGCGGCGCAGCTTGATCAGCGCGCGCACGAAAGCCAACGTGTCGTCGTCGATGTTGTTCCAGTCGATCCAGCCGACCTCGTTGTCCTGGCAATAGGCGTTGTTGTTGCCGCCCTGGCTGCGGGCGAATTCGTCGCCGGCCAGCAGCATGGGCACGCCCTGGGACAGCAGCAGCGTGGCCAGCATGTTGCGCATCTGCTGGCGGCGCAGCGTGTGGATGCGCTTGTTCTGGGTCGGGCCTTCCTGGCCGCAATTCCACGAATAATTGGCGTCGGTGCCGTCGCGGTTGTGCTCGCCGTTGGCGTCGTTGTGCTTGTTGTTGTAGCTGACCAGATCGGCCAGGGTGAAGCCGTCGTGGCAGGTGACGAAGTTCAGGCTGGCCCACGGCCGCCGCCCGCCCCAGCCGAACATGTCCGACGACCCGGTCAGGCGCGAAGCGAGATCGCCGATCAGTCCGCCATCGCCGCGCCAGAACCGGCGCACGGTGTCGCGATAGTGCCCGTTCCATTCCGACCAGCCGGGCGGGAAGCCGCCCAGGCGATAGCCGTCGCCGCCGATGTCCCAGGGTTCGGCGATCAGCTTGGTGCGCGACAGCACAGGGTCCTGGCGAACCGCGTCCAGGAAGCCCGAGCCGCCGTCGAAGCCCGATTTCTCACGCGCCAGGCTGGCCGCCAGATCGAAGCGGAAGCCGTCCACGTGCATGTCCTCGACCCAATAGCGCAAGGAATCGGTGACCATCTGCAACACGCGCGGATGGCTCAGCTTCAGCGTGTTGCCGCAGCCGGAATAATTCTCGTACCAGCGCTCGGACCCGGGAACCAGGCGGTAATAGCTGGCGTTGTCGATGCCCTTGAACGACAGCGTCGGCCCAAGCTGGTTGCCCTCGGCGGTGTGGTTGTAGACCACGTCCAGGATCACCTCGATCCCCGCCTCGTGCAGGCGCTGGACCATGGTCTTGAAATCGCCGTGCGGATTGGCGCCGTAATAGCGCGTATCGGGGGCGAAATAGGCGATGGGGTTGTAGCCCCAGTAATTGCGCAGGCCCTTTTCCGTCAGGTGGCGCTCGTCCACATAGGCCTGGACGGGCAGCAACTCCACGCTGGTGATGCCCAACTTGACCAGATGGTCGATCACACCGGGCTGGGCCAGCCCCAGGAAGGTGCCGCGGTATTGCGGCGGCACCTCGGGGTGGCGCATGGTGAAGCCGCGCACATGCATCTCGTAGATGATGGTGTCGTTCCACGCCACGTTGGGCCGGCGGTCCTCGCCCCAGGTAAAGGCGGTGTCCACCACCTTGCACTTGGCCTGGAAGCGCGCGTTGTCGCGCTTGTCCATGGCCAGGTCCTGCTTGGGGCTGCCCAGCTTGAAGCCGAAATGGGTGTCCGACCACAGGATCGCCCCCGACAGCGCCTTGGCATAGGGATCGATCAGCAGCTTATGCGGGTTGAAGCGGTGCCCGTGCAGCGGGTCGTAGGGGCCGTGCACGCGATAGCCGTAGAGCAGGCCCGGCCGCGCGTCGGGCAGATAGCCGTGCCAGACCTCGTCCGTGTATTCGGGAAGCGCGATGCGCTCGGTCTCGCGGCCGCGATGGTCGAACAGGCAAAGCTCGACCTTTTCGGCATGGGCGGAAAACAAGGCGAAATTGACGCCGTGACCATCCCAGGTGGCACCGAGGGGATAGGGAGAACCGGGCCAAATACGGCGGCGTTGGGACATGGATGACCTGACCGTTGCTACGCAAGGGCCATCCTTGCCGAGATCAAACGCACTGCCAAGGTCAAAAGGCGGAAGGTTTGGCTACGGAGAAGGGGGAACCGCCCGCATCACGGGCAACTGATATTGGTAAAGCTGATATTGGCCGGAGGGGGCGTAGCGCCGCCGAAGGTGCAGCCACCGCTGACCGCCACGTTGCCGATAGAGGCTGCGGAAAAGCTCGTCCACTGGTTTCCGGAGATGGCGTTACGGCTAACGCCGACCGAGTTGAAGGAATTGCCCGCCACCGTGATGTTATCGGCGCTTTGCAGGTAGATGCCGTTGGCTACCACCGCCGCGGAGATGGCGTTTATGGTATTGCCGATGACATTCGCGTTGGTCGTCGTCCTCGCATCGATAGCGACGGCACCGCCAGCGTCCGAGGTTACCGAGACTGTGTTTCCACGGATCACCACATCTGAACGGCCTTGGGCAGTAATTCCCCAGGCGGCGGTGCCGTCGGTCTTGAAATTGGTCACGGTCAACCCGGACACCATGGCGCCGTCGGCCATGTTGAGGACATAATCAGTGGCATTTGTTGCCGCCGCGATGGTTGCCGACGTGTTCAGGGTGGCGACGCGGCCCGACGGGCTGCGCACGGCCACGGTGCCAGCCATCAGCGCCTGGTCGTTGCTCATGTTGACCTGAGCGTTGGTGTTGAAGGTGCCCGACAGGATGACCGTACTGCCCACGCCCGCGGTATTCAGTTCATTTTGCAGGGCGGCGGTCGTGGTGGTGGCGGCGCTGTTTACCACCCTCAGGACTCCGCCATTACCGGCCACCGCCGTCTCCGCCGGGCCGAACGTGCCGGCTTGGGCGACGACGTCCACGTCGCGCACGATGGGATCGGTCATGCGCCGTTCCATCGGCGTCAGCCGCGAGGCCGAAGCTTCGGCCTGCAGCGGAATGCGCAGCCGGGCGCTGAGGAAGCCCTGGCTGCCGCGCGGATCGTCGCGCTGCCATTCCGCGCCCAGCGACAGGCGCGCGCCGTCCCACAGGCCGGGCACCTCGTCGAACACCATCTCGGCGCGACCACGCGGACCGGCCACCGTGGGCGCGTCATCGTCGGCGAAGCGGTAGCCGCCGGCATAGAGGCGCAATTGCTGCCCGGCCTCGGGCGCGAACAGCGGCACCCGCCAGCCGATCTCGGCGTCGAAGCCGCCCAGCGCCCGCTCCTCGCCGCCGCGGAAGATCACGCTGGTGCCGGATATCTCGGCGGTGTTGAGGCTGTCCACCTCGCGGCTGGTGCGGCCGATGGGGGCGTAGACATTGCCGCGCACATCCCAATCCAGCGACAGCGCCTCGGCCCCCAGGGTCACCTGATTGAAGTAGTTGTGGTATTCGCTGCGGCGGCGGTCGAAATAGCCGTAGCCGCCCAAATTCCACCCAGAATCCAGCATATGGCGCAGGCCGAGGCCGACATTGCCCTCGCGGCTGTCGCTGTCGTCCATGCGGGTGCGGATGTCGGTGAACAGCAGGGTGCGGCCGTCCTGGGCCAACGGCACGAACAGGTCCACCTCGCCCAAATGGCGGTCGGTGCCCAGCTTGCCTTCAAGATCCACATGCGCGCCCCATTTCGGCGCGTCTTCCGCCCCGGCGGGGGCGAAACCCCACGCCACCCCGGCCACGGCCACGGCCGCCAGTCGGTACGCCGTCATGCCAACGATTCCCCCGAACCAATGCACCCCTGCCAGTGATAGGTGCATTCGGCGGGGCCGGATACCCCCCTAAACAGGGGGGGGTCAGCGCGCTTCGCGCTTGAACACCACGGTGGCCAGCGGCGGCAGTGTGAGGTTCAGGGAATAGGGATGGCCGTGCCACGGCACCTCTTCCGCCGGGTGGCCGCCGTGATTGTGGACGTTGCCGCCGCCATACCATTCGGAATCGGTGTTCAGCGCCTCGCGGTAGAAGCCGGGATGGGGAACGCCGACGCGGTAGCCCTGGCGCACCACCGGGGTGAAGTTGCAGGCCACCACGGCGATGTCGTCGTGCTGCTTGGCGCGGCGCAAATAGGTCAGTACCGAATTGTCGCGGTCGTTGCAGTCGATCCAGGCGAAGCCCTGGGGATCGGCGTCCAGTTCGTGCAACGGCGCTTCCACCCGGTACAGCCGGTTCAGGTCGCGGATCAGGGCATGCACGCCCCGATGCAGGGGATCGTCCATCAGGTGCCAGTCCAGCGAGCCGTCGTAATTCCACTCGCGTTCCTGGGCGAACTCGCCGCCCATGAACAGCAGCTTCTTGCCCGGATGGGTCCACATGAAGGCGTAATAGGCGCGCAAGTTTGCGAAACGCTGCCAGCGGTCGCCCGGCATGCGGCCGAAAATGCTGCCCTTGCCGTGCACCACCTCGTCATGGCTGAGCGGCAGCACGAAGTTTTCGTGGAAGGCGTAGAGCAGGCCGAAGGTGAGATCGTCGTGGTGGTAGCGGCGGTGGATCGGCTCCTTGCCGATATAGCGGAGCGTGTCGTGCATCCAGCCCATGTTCCACTTGTAGCCGAAGCCCAAGCCGCCCAGATAGACCGGCCGCGACACCATGGGCCAGGCGGTGGATTCCTCGGCGATGGTGGTGGCGCCGGGGTGTTCGCCGAACACCACCTCGTTCATGCGGCGCAGGAAGTCGATGGCTTCCAGGTTCTCGCGCCCGCCGAAGCGGTTGGGAATCCACTCGCCCTCGTTGCGCGAATAATCCAGGTAGAGCATGGACGCCACCGCATCCACGCGCAGGCCGTCGATGTGGTACTGCTCCATCCAATAGAGCGCATTGGCGACCAGGAAGTTCTGCACCTCGCGCCGGCCGTAATTGTAGATCAGCGTGTTCCAATCCTTGTGGAAGCCCAGGCGCGGGTCCTCGTGCTCGTACAGATAGGTGCCGTCGAACTGGGCCAGGCCGTGCGGGTCGCTGGGGAAATGGCCGGCCACCCAGTCGATGATCACGCCGATGCCGTTCTGGTGCATGCGTTCGACGAAGGCGCGGAATTCCTCGGGATTGCCGAAGCGCGAGGTGGGCGCGAACAGCCCCACCGGCTGATAGCCCCACGACCCCGAGAACGGATGCTCGTTGATGGGCAGCAGTTCCACGTGGGTGAAGCCCAGATCGGCCACGTATTCCGACAACTGGTCGGCCAGTTCCAGATAGCTGAGCGAGCGGTTGTCCTCTTCCGGCACCCGGCGCCACGACGCCAGATGCACCTCGTAGATGGACATGGGCGCGTGGCGGTCGTTGCGAAACTGCTGCTGGCGCTCCATCCAATCGCCGTCCTGCCAGTCCCGCTCGGCCAGGTCCCACACGACCGAGGCGGTGCGCGGCGGCACCTCGGCGTAATGGCCGTAGGGGTCGGCCTTGAGCGGCAGCAGGTTGCCGTGCGCGCCGATCAGTTCGTACTTGTAAAGGGTGCCGTTGGACAGGCCGGGGATGAAGATCTCCCACACGCCGGCCTCGACCCGCAGCCGCATGGGGTGGCGGCGGCCGTCCCAGTGATTGAAGTCGCCGACCACGCTGACGCGGCGGGCATTGGGCGCCCACACGGCGAAATGCACGCCGTCCACCCCGTCGATGGTGCGGCAATGGGCCCCCAGCTTCTCGAAGGTGCGCAGATGGGTGCCTTCCACCAGCAGGTGGATGTCCAGTTCGCCCAGCACCGGCGGAAAGCGGTAGGGGTCGTCGATCGTCTCCAGACGACCATCCCCCAGTTCCAGCCGCAGGCGATAGGACGCCGCCAGGCCGTCGCCGGCGGGACCGGCGAACACGCCATCGGGATGGACGCGGTCCAGTTCGACCTCGCCGCCGGGGCCGACGGCCCAGACGCGGCGGGCATGGGGCTGGAAGGTGCGGATGCTGCCCCGGTGCGGCCCGAGCACGGCGAAGGGATCGCCATGGCTGCC
This sequence comes from Pseudomonadota bacterium, assembly GCA_023426365.1. Lineage (GTDB taxonomy): Bacteria > Pseudomonadota > Alphaproteobacteria > Rhodospirillales > Magnetospirillaceae > Magnetospirillum. The sequence goes on along the minus strand of JAFAAW010000146.1, from coordinate 61,360 downwards.
GGCGGCGATGGCCTCGGCGTCGGACGCGGCGATCTGCACAGACGTGTTCTTGGGCATGAAATCCTGTCCCTTCCTTCTCCGGCCATTAGCCAAGCATTAACCGCTTCGCCGGGAAAGACAAATTACGCTTCGTCAGACCCCATCAGCGCGATCAGCCCGCGAACAGGTATTGCCAACCAGGCCGGACGGTGGGCCGCCTCGTAGGCGATTTCGTAACAGGCTTTTTCCATGACGAACAGTCCGAGCAGCCGGGCGGCCGCGTCGCCGCCCTCCCCCAACCCCAGCAGGTCGCCCTCGGCGCCCGCCTCGGCCCAATAGGCGTCCAGGAAGGCGGCCGCGGCCCGCTCGCGCCAGTCGTGCGCCGCCGCTTCCGCCTGGGCCGACAGGTCGGGGCGCGCCGCCGCCAGCCGGGTCAGCGCGGTCTGGGCGGCGTAATCCAGCGAACGCAGCAGGCCGGCCACGTCGCGCAGCGGGCTGTCCTTGGACCGCCGCGCCTCGATGGCGCGCACCGGCTCGCCCTCGAAATCGATGATGTGGACGTCGTTCACCGCCACCAGCATCTGGCCCAGATGGTAATCGCCATGGATGCGGATGCGCCGCCCCGCCGGCACGGCCGGCAGCCGCGCCGCCAGCGCGGCCTGCAGCGCGTCGGCATGGGCGACCAGCCAGCGCGCCTCGGGCAGGTCGCTGCACCGCAGCGCCGCCACCGCCTGGCGGGCCTGGTCCTGGGCGCGGTCGAGCCACAGCGACAGGTCCTCGCGCTCGACCGCGTCGGCGCCGAAATCGGGATCGGGGGTGGGGGCGGCAAGGGCGCGGTGCATCTCGGCGGTGCGCCTGCCGATGGTGGCGGCCAGGGCCAGGCTGGCGGCCATGCCGCTGTCGGCCTCGTCCCCTTCGGGGGGCATCAGCCCGACCTCGTCCAGCAGGCGGGCCAATTTCGACAGCATCCATTCCCAGCCGTCGCCCTGATTGCGGACGAAGGCATGGGCCACCGCCACCACCGAGGCGCTGGACGCCGCGTTGGTCCATTCCAGCCAGCCCAGCAGCGGCGGCGTGTTGGCGAAGGGCGAGGTCTCGGTCAGATAGCGCCCCATCTCCACCTCGGGATTGGGGCCGTAATGGGGGCGGCGGATCAGCTTGAGCACCACGGCGTCGCCGATGATGGCGGAGTTGTTGGATTGCTCGACGCCGATGCGCTGGATGTCGGGCGCCTCGGGCAGGTCGATGCGCGCCAGGGCGCCGGTGGCGTGCCCGCGCAGGCTGCCTTCCCCCGACGGCAACTGCACCGCCGCCCGCATGGATTCCAGCAGCGCCAGCAGGAAGGCGTCGTCGCAGAAGGCGTCGCACAGGGCGCCCACGCGCGGCCCGGTGCGCAACCGCGCCATGGTGTAGCCGCCGGGAGAGGCATGGGCCGCCTCCTCGCCGCCCTCGCCCCAGCCCTGGGTCAGCGGCACCAGGTAAAGGCTGTGCCTGCCGTCGGCGCGGCGCACCGCCACCTGGGCGATCAGCCACTCGCCGCGCGAGGTGGACAGATTGGCCCAGCGCAGCAGCTCGGCGGCGTCCAGCACCACGTCCTTGTCGGCGAACCACCGGCGGTGCTGCAGATAGGCCGGCAGCACCTCGTGCTCGAGCAGCCTTCGCCCCGGCCCCGACAACAGGCTGGCATAGCCGTCGCGCATGACGATGGTCACCAGTTCCGAAGCCGGCCCCGGCAAGTCCACGTGCCAGGCCGGCGGCTCGGTCTCGGCCGACAGCAGGAACCAATAGAACCCATAGCCCGGCAGGGTGAGGAAATAGGGCAGCTCGCCGATGGGGGGAAAGGCCGATTGGCCGGTCAGCTCCACCGGCACCCGCCCGCGAAAGGCGCCCAGGTTCAGTTCCACCCCCTGGGCCGCGCGCGACAGGTTGCACACGCACAGCACGGTTTCGTCCTCGGTGGCGCGCAGGAAGGCCAGGACCTTGCGATTGCTGGGGTAGAGGAACTTGAGCGAGCCGCGCCCGAAGCATTTACGCCCGCGCCGCACCGCGATCATGCGCTTCATCCAGTTGAGCAGGCTCGAGGGCGAGCGCAGTTGCGCCTCAACGTTCACCGCCTCGAAGCCGTAGACCGGGTCCTGGATCGCCGGCAGGTACAGGCAGGCGGGATCGGCACGGGAAAAGCCGCCGTTGCGGTCCTCGCTCCATTGCATGGGAGTACGCACGCCGTTGCGGTCGCCCAGGAAGATGTTGTCGCCCATGCCGATCTCGTCGCCGTAATAGATGATCGGCGTGCCCGGCATGGAAAACAGCAGCGAGTTGAGCAGCTCGATCTTGCGGCGGTCGTTTTCCATCAGCGGCGCAAGGCGCCGGCGGATGCCCAGATTGATGCGGGCGCGGCGGTCGGCGGCATAGGTGGCCCACAGATAGTCGCGCTCGCGGTCGGTGACCATTTCCAGCGTCAGCTCGTCGTGGTTGCGCAGGAAGATGGCCCATTGGCAGGTATCGGGAATGTCCGGCGTCTGGCGCATGATGTCGGTGATGGGGTGGCGGTCCTCACGCGCGATGGCCATGTACATGCGCGGCATCAGGGGGAAGTGGAACGCCATGTGGCATTCGTCGCCCTGGCCGAAATAGGGCAGCACGTCCTCGGGCCACTGGTTGGCCTCGGCCAGGAACATGCGGCCGGGATGGGACTGGTCCAGGGCGGCGCGCAATTCCTTCAGCACGCCGTGGGTCTCGGGCAGGTTCTCGTTGTTGGTGCCCTCGCGCTCGCACAGGTAGGGCACGGCGTCCAGACGCATGCCGTCCACCCCCATGTCCAGCCAGAACCGCATGACCGAGATGATCTCGCGCACCACCCGCGGATTGTCGAAATTCAGGTCGGGCTGGTGGCTGAAGAAGCGGTGCCAATAGAATTGCTGCGCCTCCTCGTCCCAGGCCCAGTTGGACTTCTCGGTGTCGGTGAAGATGATGCGGGTGCCGCCATAGCGGGTGTTGTCGTCGCTCCAGACGTAATAGTCGCGCGCCACCGTGCCGGGCGGGGACAGGCGCGCCCGCTGGAACCACGGATGCTGGTCCGAGGTGTGGTTGACCACCAGTTCGGTGACCACCTTGAGGCCGCGTTCGTGCGCAGCGCGGACAAAGGCGCGGAAGTCGCGCAGGCTGCCGTATGACGGGTGGATGGCGCGGTAATCGGCGATGTCGTAGCCGTCATCCTTGAGCGGGCTGGGATAGAACGGCAGCAGCCACAGCGTATCGACGCCCAGGGTCTGGATATAGTCCAGCTTCTGCGTCAGGCCGCGAATGTCACCCATGCCGTCATTGTCGGCATCGAAGAACGCCTTGACGTGCAATTGATAGAAAATGGCGTCGCGGTACCATTGATGGTCCAAGGGGGCGCCCTTTCGCTAGAAGCACGGTGTGCGGTAATCCACGCTGGTCCACACGGTGACGCGGAAGATGGCCGCCGGGTTGACGTGGGGGTCCAGGCGCACCCGCTGCGCCGCCCCGCGCCACAGATGCCGCCGCCCGGAAAACAGTTCCTCCACCTCGAAGGTTTCGCCCTCGGGCACGCCCATTTCGGCCAGCGGAAAATGCAGCACCGCCTCGTGCGCGTCGAACGGGTCCAGGCAGACGGCGACGAACACCTGGTTGGAACGGTCCAGCGTGCACTTGCCGTAGAACAGCACCGATTCGTCCTCGGCCGGATGAAAGCGCACGTTCTCGAACTCGTGCAGCGCCGGGTTCTCGCGGCGGATAGCGTTCAGCCGGGTGATGTCGGCCTTGATGTTGCCCGGCCGGTTCCAGTCCCACACCTTGAACTGGTACTTCTCGGAATGCAGGTATTCCTCCTTGCCCGGCACGGCGGCCGCCTCGCACAATTCGTAGCCGTTGTAGATGCCGTACAGCGACGACAGCGTGGCCGCCAGCACCAGCCGGATGCGGAACGCCGCCCGCCCGCCGGTCTGCAGGAAGGGCGGCAGGATGTCGGGCGTGGTCGGCCAGAAATGGGGGCGCATGTATTCGCGGGCCTCGCCCTGGGCCAGCTCCAGCAGGTAATCGGCCAGTTCGCGCTTGAAATTGCGCCAGGTGAAATAGGTGTAGGACTGGGTGAAGCCGGCCTTGGCCAGCGCCCGCATCAGCTTGGGGCGGGTAAATGCTTCGGACAGGAAGATGACATCCGGGTGGCGCTCGTGCACCCGCGCGATCAGCCATTCCCAGAACGGGATCGGCTTGGTGTGCGGGTTGTCCACGCGGAAGATGCGCACCCCCTCCCCCACCCAGAACAGCACCACCTCCAGCAGCTCGCGCCACAGCGCCCCGGCATGGGGGCCTTGGAAGGTGACGTTGACGATGTCCTGGTACTTCTTGGGCGGGTTTTCCGCATAGCGGATGGTGCCGTCGGGGCGCCACAGGAACCACTCGGGGTGCTCCTTGATCCACGGATGATCGGGGGCGCATTGGATGGCGAAATCCAGCGCCACCTCCATGCCGTGGCGCGCCACCTCGGCGACGAAATGGCGGAAATCGTCCAGCGTGCCCAGATCGGGGTGGATGCCGGTGTGCCCGCCCTCGGTGCTGCCGATGGCATAGGGGCTGCCGGGGTCGGTCTCGCCCGCCACCAGGGTGTTGTCCGGCCCCTTGCGGTGGACCCGGCCGATGGGATGGATGGGCAGCAGGTAGACCACGTCGAAGCCCATGGCCTTGATGTCGGGCAGGCGCCGCTCGGCCTCGGCGAAGGTGGCGGAACGGCCGGGCGCCGACCCCTGGCTGCGCACCATCATCTCGTACCAGGCGGAAAAGCGCGCCGCCACCCGGTCCACCACCACCGGAAACACGCCCGGATGGCGCACCGCCCCCGTGCGGTCGGGCCAGCGCGCCATGATGCCGCGCACCAGGGCCGAGGCCAGCAGGTCGGCGCGGTCGGCATCGTCCGCGGCCGTCGCCACCTCGGCCAGCACCTGCTCCAGCCGCTCGCGGTCCTGCCCCTGCACCGCGCCCAGGCGGCCGTTCAGCAGCATGCGGCCTTCCATCACCTCGACGGCAACGGCCTGATCGGCGGCGCGCTTCTTGGACAGGTCGTCGCGCCAGCTTTCATAGGTATCCACCCAGGCTTCGATGGTGAACTCCACCCGCGTGTTGCGCTCCAGCCGCACCCGCCCCAGCCAGCGGTCGTTGTCGGCGTGGTGCATGGCCTCCCACCGCCAGGCGGAATCGCCCTGTTCGCGCCACAGCACGCGGGCGGCCAGCCGGTCGTGGCCGTCTTTCAGGATGTCGGCGGTGACCTCGATCACGTCGCCCACCTCGCGCTTGACCGGATAGCGGCCGCACTCCACGCACGGCGCCACCGCCAGGATCAGGATGCCGGGCCGGCCGGCATCGGGCATGTCGCGCTTGGCCGCGGCCTGCGCCGTTTCGGTGCGCAACAGGCGCACCCCCAGCGGCGGCAGGTCGCCGCCATCGCCCAGCGCCGCATGAAAGCGCGCGGTGTCCCAGCCGGCATCGTCCAGCAGGCGGGCGGCATCCACCGCCGCCGGGCGGTCGGCGCTGGTGTTGAGCAGCACCAGTGCCGCCCCCTCCTCGTCCGGGGTCAGGCGCAACAGCGCGACCAGCGGATCGGCGGCGGCATTCAGCCGGATCTGCCGTCCCTCGGCGTTGAGGGCCGGCGTCTCCGCCTTCAGCCGGTTCAGCACGGCGATGAAATCCGACAGGTCGTAATGATTGGTCTCGCGGTCGGTGGGCCGGGTGGCCACCACGTCGGGCTTGGCCCGCCAGCCCCATTCATAGCCCAGCGGCATCATCCACCCGGCCGAGAAGAAGGCGGCGAAGGCGGCGCGCAGCCGCGCCCATTTCTCGGCGTCCTCGCCCGCCTCGGCGGCGACCCGCCCGGTGTCGTGGCTTTCGGGAAAGGCGATGCTGGGCGCGATGGCCCGCAACTGGTCGTACTGTTCCAACAGCCAGGGGGCGTGGAAATCCCACCATTTGGACGAATTGAACAGCGTGTCGAAGCCGGCCCGGTGCAAGGCCGCGATCTGTTCGGGGGTGCAGCCCAGGGTCTCGGCGGCGAAATGGGCCTGGGGGCAGCGGTCGCGGGTGGCGGCGATCACGCCGGCCCACACCTCGGCCGGCACCTGATAGGCGGCATCGCAGCGAAAGCCGGAAAAGCCCAGGCCGGCATAATGGCGCGCCAGGGCGGCCCAATATTCCACCAGCGCCGGCCGCAGGGCGGGATCGTCATAATCGATGCGGGCCAGATCGCCCCATTCGGTCACCTTGGTGGGATCGTCGGGGTCCACCGCGACGGGCGACACCAGGGCGCCCGAGGCGTCACGCACGAACCAGTCGGGGTGTTCGCCCACCAGCACCGCGTCCTTCGAGGTGTGGTTGATCACCAGATCCATCATCACCCGAAGACCCAGATCGACGGCGCGCGCGGTGAACTCGCGCAACTGGCGGTCCATGGGGCGGCCGTCGTCCAGGTCGGGATGCAGGCGATAGTAATCCTTGACCGCATAGAGCGAGCCGGAGAACCCCGGCATATGAAAGGGATTGAGGTAGACCCAATCGAAGCCCATGGCCTGGATGCGCGGCAGTTCCGCGCACCAATGCACCGGCGGGCCGACCAGCAGGGGGAACAGGTTGTAGATGCGCGGGCCGGGGGCATTGCCTGGGGTCACGTCTCAGCCTTTCGACCGATGCCACAACCCTTCCCCATCTTTCGCCTTGGCCGGATGGCTTCAACCACCCGAAAGCGCCCTAGCCCGCCCGGCGCAAGGCGGCGCGCAACCGGTTTAGAGCCGGTCCAGATCGACGAATTGACCTTTCGAATTAGCCCTAAATCTGGTAGAGCTTTCCGCTGAGGGGGCCGGTCGGTTGGACCGGCGTTAAAGATTCAAGGAGCGTGTTCGATGAACGTCCTTCCGAAGGTTCTCGGCCTGACCGTGGCCGGCGTGCTGGTGATCGCGTTGTACCTGGCCGTTTCGGTCGTCGGTGCCCTGTTCAACGGCGTCGCCGCTCCGTCGAGCGCCAGCCCGCTGGGCTTCGCTGTTTATATCGGTCTGGCCCTGACCGCCCTGTTCCTGGGCGGCGTCATGTACCTGGCCTCGACCGGCGGCGACGAAGCGTAATCGCTTCGCTGCACGGCGAATGATCATCGCCCCGGCTTCCCAGTGAAGCCGGGGCGATGTCTTTTGCGGGCCTGAAACGGGCCTTTTCGGCAAGGCCGGCGCTGGACCCGGGGCGCGAGCGGACGCCCCGCAGCAGGGCCGCCTACAGCACGGCGGGCAGCACCACCACCGTGCGCGCCTCGCGTCCCTTGGGGCCGAGCACCAGCGACACCAGCACCCGCTGGCCGCCGGACAGCCCGCCCAGCCCCGAGCGGCGCAGCGCGCTCTTGTGGACGAACACGTCGCGGCCGCCATCCTCGGCGACGACGAAGCCGAACCCCTTGTCCGGCTGATACCACTTCACCACCCCCGCCAGGCTGTATTCCACCGGCGGCGCCGGATCGACGGGCATCACCTCGTCCACCCGCACCACCTGCGGCCCCTTCGGCGTGGCGGCGATGGCGCACAAGAGGCCCGCCCCCTCGCCCAGGCGCGCGACCCCGCCCCGGGCCAGCACCGAGGCATGCAGGAACGCCTCGGGCCGGCCATCCAGCGGCACGACGAAGCCGAACCCCTTTTCCGCGTTGAACCATTTGACCCTGGCCCGCACCGCCTCGGCAAGGGCGGGTCCGGTCTGATGCTGCTCCTCGGCAAGGACGAATTCACTCACAACGACACCTCAGGGTGATGGACGCGCAGTTCCGTTCTCGCATTTCGCAAGCGGGTTCGGCCACCAGACGGCTTGCCGGCCTCCCATCCGGCATACCCCCCGCCCGATGCCTTCCCTCCATTGTCCCGGTTCCTCCCCCGTCTCGCATAAAGACCCGACCTCGGACCGGCGGCTACCATGGCCCATCAGACAAGGGAGAGGGCCATGGCAGCGAAGAAGGACGACAAGGACCCCATCACCCAGACCCTGGAACAGGGCGCCGACAACGCAGCCGAACTGAGCCGGCGGCAGGCCGAGCAGGCCCGCACGCTCCTGGGGGCGGGCACGCGCCTCTATAGCGACATGGGCGACGTGGGCCGCGGCGACATGGAAAGCCTGATCGAGACCGGCGCGCGCCTGGCCAAGGGCGCCCAGGACGTCAGTTGGGAGATGATGCACTACACCCAGCAATCGTTGCAGATGGGCATGCGCTGCGCCAACGATCTGATGACCTGCCGCACCGTCGAGGACATGCTGAAGGTGCATCGCAACTTCGTGCGCCAAAGCATGGATTCGCTGCTGCAGGAAAGCGTCAGGCTGCTGGAATTGTCCACCGGCAGCGCCCAATCGGCGGCCGACCAGATCCAGCAGCGCATGGAAACCCGCCAGTAAGCGCCGCGGCGGGAGGGGGCTGCCCCCTCCCGTCAGCCGGCGGTGCAGGCTTTGTAATCCAGCCGCACCTCGTTCTGCACGACCTTGGCCTGGTCGGCAAAGGCGTTCCAGCCGCGTTTGGTGACCTCGTCCAGCATGCGGTTGGCCTGGGTGCAATAGGCGACCGTCAGCGGCACGTTGCGGTGATAGGTCACCAGCCGGCCGTCGAAATAGGTGCGCACCTTAAGGGCATCCTGGCGGAACTCGCGCTGGAACAGCTTGGCGCGGCGGTCGGTCTGCTGCTTGAGGCGCGGGCCGAACCGTTCGTCGAAGGCCGTCCATTTCTTGGCGGTGCCGGGCAGCATCTCGTCGCAGCGATTGGCCGATTCGCGCAGGAACACGCCATGGCGCACCAGTTGCTCCACTTGGATTTCCGTGTCGGACAGGCAGCGCTTGAACTTGACCTGCGCCCACGCGCCGCCGGGCGCGATGCCCACGATCACGGCTGCGGCAAGCAAAGAACGGAACAGAGGTCCCATGGATGCACCGAAAGTTACGCCACGGCCGCCATTATGACCCGGGCGCAACCGCGCGGGAATGGGAACCTTGAGGCCCGGGCGGCGTTGACGGCCCAAGTCCATGTGTTTGCCACAGTGGAGAACCAGGCATGCTAAAGCGGATCGCGGCCGTCACCGCCGTCGGGTTGGCCTTGGGCCTGGCCGCCTGCGACCAGGGCGGACAGGAACAGGCCGAAACCCCCAAGCGCGGCCAGAGCCAGCAGGAACAGGGCGCCCCGCCCGCGCCCCCCAGCGCCGCCCCCAACCAGCCGGCCGCCCCCGCCACGCCGGAACAGTCGCCGTCGGCACCGCCGCCGCCCTCGGGCGGAGGGGGGTCGGAAAGCCGCTAGACCGTCGAGCGTCACATATGGCGCACGATGGTGTGGTTTCATGTTTGGCCCTCGCCGGGCGCGCGGCTGTGCGCGCCTGGCCGCGGCCCTGGGGGCGCGGTCAGGCGACGGCGCGGCGGCGTGCCCGCAGCGCAGCCGCCAGTCGATAGCCGAGCAGAACCGCCAGCATGGCCGCGTAAAGCGCCGGCTGGCGGATGTCGGCCTTCACCATCATCCAGTAATGGACCACCCCCAGCACGGCGGCCGGAAACACCAGCAGGTGCAGCCGCCGCCATGCCCGTCCGCCCAGGCGGCGGATCATGCCATCGGTCGAGGTGACGGCCAGCGGCACCAGCAGCGCAAAGGCCAGCATCCCCAGCGTGATGTAGCGCCGCTTGACCACGTCCTTGAACAGCGCCTGCCAGTCGAAGAACAGGTCCAGGCCCAGATAGGACGCCAGGTGCAGCGCCACATAGAAGAATGCGAACAGCCCCATCATGCGCCGCAGCCGCGCCAGCGGCGCCCAGCCGGTGATCTTGCGCAGCGGCGTCACCGCCAGCGCGATCAGCAGGAAGCGCAAGGCCCAGTCGCCCAGGTACCGGTTGACCGTCTCGATGGGGTTGACGCCCAGCGAACCGTGCACCCCGCGCCACGCCAGCCACGCCAGCGGCAGCAGCGACAGGGTGAATACCGCCGGTTTCAGCCAGCGCGGCATCAGTAATTGGCTTTCAGGTCCATGCCGGCATAAAGACCGGCCACCTGGTCGGCATAGCCGTTGAAGGGCAAGGTCTCGCGGCGGCGGAACTCGCCGATGCGGCGCTCCTTGGCCTGGCTCCAGCGCGGGTGGTCCACCGCCGGATTGACGTTGGAATAAAAGCCGTATTCGCGCGGTGCGTACTTGTTCCAGGCGGTGGCCGGCTGGGTTTCGGTGAAGCGGATGCGCACGATCGACTTGATGGATTTGAAGCCGTATTTCCACGGCACCACCAGCCGGATCGGCGCGCCGTTCTGGGCCGGCAGCTCCTGGCCATACATGCCCACCGCCAGCAGCGTCAGCGGGTGCATGGCCTCGTCCATGCGCAGTCCCTCGGTATAGGGCCAGTCCAGAATGGGGGTGCGCAGGCCGGGCATCTGCTCGCGGTCGGCCAGCGAGGTGAATTCCACGAACCTGGCCTTGGAGGTGGGTTCGAACCGCTTGAGCACGTCGGCCAGCGGCACGCCCACCCAGGGGATGACCATGGACCACGCCTCGACGCAGCGCAGGCGGTAGATGCGTTCCTCCAGCCGGTGCGGCTTGATCAGATCCTCGTACGCCACCACGCCGGGGCGAGCGCATTCGCCCTCGACCGCCACGTTCCACGGCCGGACCTTCAGGCGGCCGGGGGCATTGCGCGAGGGGTCGTCCTTGTCGGTCCCGAACTCGTAGTAATTGTTGTAGGTGCTGGCCGCCTCGAACGGGGTCGGCGTCTCGTCCAGCGTGACCACGCCCTTGGCGTAATCCAAGGGCGCCGCCCACGCCCGCCCCACCGGCAACAGGGCCGCTGCCGCCCCGGCCGCCCCCAGCGCCAGGAAACGGCGGCGATCCAGATAAAGGCGGCGGTCGGTGATTTCCGATGGGCGGATGTCGGGGGCGAAGCGGATCAGCATGGGGGGCCTTCTTGCGTTTGACCGGGTCAGCGGTTGACGTCGATCACCACCCGACCGCGCACCTGACCTTTCAGGATTTGCGCGCTCAGCGCCGGCAGATCGGCCAGCGCCGCCTCGGTGGTCATCTCGTCCAGCAGGTTCTTCGGCATCTCGGCGGCCAGCCGCTGCCACGCCTGGACGCGGCGCGGCGTCGGGCATTGGGCGCTGTCGATGCCCAGCACGGAAATGCCGCGCAGCAGCAGCGGCAGGACGGTGGTGTTCAGCTCGACGCCGCCCGCATTGCCGCACGACGCCACCGCGCCGTGCAGGCGCAAGGATGCCAGCACATGGGCCAGGGTCGGCCCGCCCACGCTGTCCACGCAAGCAGCCCAACGTTCGGCCAGCAGCGGCTTGGTGGCGCCGCCGGCCAGCTCGGCGCGGTCCACCAGCACGCTGGCCCCCAGGCGGCGCAGGTAGTCGTGCTGCTCGGCGCGCCCCGTAGCCGCGGCCACGCGATAGCCGCCCGCCGCCAGCACGGCGGTGGCGACCGATCCCAGCCCGCCGGCGGCGCCGGTGACCAGCACCTCGCCATCGGTGGCGGGCGTAACGCCGTGATCCTCGAGCGCCATCACCGCCAGCATGGCGGTCAGCCCGGCGGTGCCCAGCGCCATGGCCTGGCGGGTGGACAGGCCGGCGGGCAGCGGCACCAGCCATTCGCCCTTGACCCGCGCCTTCTGGGCAAAGCCGCCCCACCACACCTCGCCCACCCGCCAGCCGGTCAGGATGACGCGGTCGCCCGGCGTCCAGGCGGGGTTGTCCGACGCCTCGACCGTGCCGGCGAAATCGATGCCGGGGACGTGCGGATACTGGCGCACCAGCCGGCCCAGCCCGGCCAGGATCATGCCGTCCTTGTAGTTCAGGGTGGAATAGTCGATGCGCACGGTGACGTCGCCGGCCGGCAGGCAGCTGTCGTCCAGGGTTTCCAGCGACGGGGAAACCTTGCCTTCGCTCTCGCTCAGCATCATTGCGCGGAATTGGCTCACGACGGTTCCTCCCTCTGTTTGCCCCCGACCTCTCGTTGTTCCGGGCCATGCCAGACTATGCCGGCCGGGGTCCAAGGTCGAGATGGCCCCGCCTCTCCCGAATCGCCAGCGCACCTACCCTTAAGAACAGCGGCCAACGCTTTCGATCCGGGTGTCGTGGCCGGGCGCGCGGGTCCGTCCCTGCCGTTGCCAGACCTGCGCCCCCGGCGTAGTGTGGGGCAGCCACAATCTGCGCGAGCGATTCTCGTGAACCTTTCCGCCCCGTCCGCGCCGGCGACGGCGCCGTTCGTCCATCACGGCCGCGCCGGCGCCTTCATCCGGCTGTCGCTGCTCAATCTTGTTCTCAACATCATCACCCTCAGCCTGTGGCGTTTTTGGGGCAAGACACGGGTGCGCCGCCAGTTGTGGGCCGGCACCACCGCCTGGGGCGACACCGCCGAATATACCGGCACCGGGCGCGAGCTGTTCCTGGGCTTCCTGGTGGTGACGATCGCGGTGCTCATGCCGGTGATGATCGCCATCGGCGCCGCCCAGACGGCGGTGGAAAGCGGCCAGACCTGGGCGGCGGGTGTCATAGTGGCGATCCAGGTGCTGGCGGTGTTCCTGGCCTTTGCCGGATTGTACCGGGCGCGCCGTTACCAATTGTCGCGCACGGTGTGGCGCGGCATCCGCGCCGGCCAGGGCGGCGAGGCGTGGCGCTATGGCCTGATGGCGCTGGGCTTGGGCGTGGCGACCCTGCTCAGTCTGGGCTGGGCCTATCCGTGGGCGGAAATGACGCTGGCGCGCTATCGCCTGAACCATACCCTGCTGGGCGAAACCCGCTTTGTCTGCGATGCCCGCGCCCGGCCGCTGTATGGCCGTTATGCGGTGCTGTGGGCATGCGCGGCCGTGGTCGCGGCCCTCGCCCTGCTGGTCGCGCGCCCGTTCGCGGACGTGCTCGCCACCGACCCGGCGGACCGGGCGCAGGCCGCCACCGGCCTGTTGCTCGTCTTCCTGGCCGGCGGCGCCGTGCTGCTGGCCCTGCCCTATGCGTGGTATCGCGCGGGCTTCATGCGCCAGTTGGCGGCCCACACCAGCTTTGCCGAGGCGCACTTCGCGCTTGAGGTCCCCACCGGCCGCCTGATCCGTCTGGCGCTTGGCAACTGGCTGATCGGCACGCTGTCGCTGGGCATCCTGCGGCCGTGGGCGGCGCTGCGCACCTTCCGTTTCGCCTGCCGCCACCTGCGTGCCAGCGGCGAACCCGACTGGTCGCGCATCCACCAGGGTGCCGCCCTGGGCGGCCGCACCGGCGAGGGGCTGGCGGCGGTGTTCGACGGCGCCGGGGCATTCTGATGGCCGTGCTGCCCGGCCGCTACAACGACGGACGTTCGGCCGCCAGCCGGGCGGTGCGGGTGACGCCGTCGCCGGCCGGGCTGGACATCCGCGGCGAGGACGGATTGCTGGTGGCGTTCTGGCGGCTGGCCGACCTGCACGCCGATGGCGACCTGCCCGGGAACAAGGGCGTCCGGCTGCGCTGCGCCAGCGATCCCGACGCCCGCCTGAGCCTGGAACAGGCGGAGTTCATCCGCCCGCTGCTGCCGGCCCGCCGCCGGTTCGCCTGGGGCAAGGCCGCCACAATCCTGGGCGTGGTCGCGGCAATGGCGGTGGGGTTGTGGCAGGGCATCCCCGCCGGGGCGCGCTGGATCGGCGCCATGGTGCCCCCGGCATGGGAACAGCGTTGGGGCGACAGCCTGGCGCACGGGCTGGAACAGCGCTGGGGAACCTGCCGCCAGCCGGCGGGCGAGGCGGCGCTTCATCTGCTGTCGGCCCGCCTGAGCACCGCCATCGCCCCCGAATTGCGGCCGCGCCGGGTGGTCGTGGTCCGACAGGCCGACCAGAACGCCATCGCCCTGCCCGGGGGCACGGTCATGGTGTTCTCGGGCCTGCTCGCCCAGGCGGGGGGACCGGACGAGCTGGCCGGGGTGCTGGCCCACGAATTCACCCATCTGCACCTGCGCCACCCCACCGCCGCCATGATCCGCGCCATTGGCGTGGGCGCCGTGGTCACCCTGATCACCGGCGACACCTCGGGCCTGGTCGCCACCGGGGCCGCCATGGCCCTGGCCGGCGCCTATTCGCGCGAGGACGAGGCGGCGGCCGATGCCGGCGCCGTCGCCCTGTTGACCCAGGCCGGGATGGGCAGCGGGGGATTGGCGGCCTTTTTCCGCCGCCTTGACGACAGGCCGGCGATGATTCCGGCGTGGCTCAGCACCCACCCCGACAGCCAGGCCCGCGCCCAGGCGGTGGAACGCGCGGGCGGCGCAGGCGGCGCGCCCGCGCTGGCCCCCGAACAATGGGCGGCGCTGAAGGCGATCTGCGGCTAGGGAAAGCGGCCCGCCAAGGGGGCCGTCCGAGGATGCCGTCGCCCGTGCGGAAACCTCTCTAGACCCGCTCGCTCAGCCAGATGGCGATCCTGCAGCCGGTCTTGATGGCGCCCGACAGCAGCGGATAGGCGGGCGCCAGTTCCGCTTCGTTGGCCAGGCCGATGTCGCGATGCTCCAGTTCCTCGGCGCGGAACTGCTCGATGGTGGCCTTGAGCGCGCCTTCGTCCTCGCCCAAGCTCGCGGCCTGATCGGCGTAATGCTCGTCGATGGCTTCCTCGACCGCCACCGTGCAGGCCATGGCCGCGCGCTCGCCCAGCAGGGCGGTGCCCGCCCCCAGCACGAAACCGGCCACGTTCCACAGCGGGCTGAGCGCGGTGGGGCGCACCTGCCGCTCGGCGATCAGCCGGTTGAAGGTGTCCAGGTGATGCTGTTCCTGCTTGGTCATATGGTCGAGCAACGGGCCGTGCCGGCCCTTGCCCAGCACCGCGCGCTGGCCCTGGTAGATGCGCACCGCGCCCAGCTCGCCGGCCTGATTGACCCGCAGGAAGCGGGCGATCTGCTGTTCCTTGGTTTCGGTGGGAACGGTCATGCTGATGTCTCCACGCGGGTGCCCGCGACTTTCTCCATGCGGCGGACCAGCACCAGGGTGACCACGGCCAGACCGCCGGAAAACACGATATTCATGGCCGCCATGGTGATGCCGTGCCAGGCCCAGGCGGGTTCGTCGCAACGGGCCTCGACCGGCTTGGCCATCATGGCGGCCAGATCGGTCACCGCCACCGGCCCGCCCTGGGCTGAGGCGCAACTGGCCGCCCACCATTTCTGCTCGACGCCGACGTGGTAGACGGCGATGCCGGCATTGACCAGAAAGGCCAGCGCCGCCAGCACCATCAGCGCGCGGCGCAGCGCCGCCGCCCGGCCCAGCAGCGCCAGCGCCGCCAATATGCCGGCCACCACGAACGGCACGCGCTGGGCGATGCACAGCTCGCACGGCTTCAGCCCGAAGCCGTATTGGGCGATCAGCGCGACGGCCAGCGCGCCCGCGCACACCATCAGCACCAGAAGCGGCACCAGCCGCGATGGAATGGTTCTCATGGGGGCGGACCATAGCAAAGCCATGGCCGCTTGACCACATCGGCCCGGACGGGGATGATCGCCCATCATGACGCTCGACGACATCCGCACCGGCGGCAAGGCCGCCCTCGCCAAGGCGCTGGCCCTGCTGGAACGGGCCCCCGACGCGCCCGAGACGGTGGCGCTGCTGGACGCCGCCCACGCCGCGCCGGTCGCCCAGGTGGTGGGCATGACCGGCCCGCCGGGGGTGGGCAAATCCACCCTGATGAACGCGCTGATCGCCAATTGGCGCGGCCGGGGCCGCACGGTCGGCTGCATCGCCGTCGATCCGTCGTCGCGCCGGTCGGGCGGCGCGCTCCTGGGCGACCGCACCCGCCTGTCCACCGACCCCGAGGACCAGGGCATCTTCGTGCGCTCCATGGCCGCGCGCGACCGCCTGGGCGGGCTGGCGGCGCTGACGGTGTCGTCCATGGTGCTGATGCGCGCCCTTTACGACGTGGTGCTGATCGAGACTGTCGGCGTCGGCCAAAGCGAGACCGACGTGGTCGGCGTGGCCGACACCGTGCTGTTCTGCGTGCAGCCGGGATCGGGCGACTCCCTGCAATTCATGAAGGCCGGCATTGCCGAAATCCCCCATGTGGTGGTGGTGACCAAGGCCGACATGGAGAAAGAGGCCCGCCGCGCCCGCGCCGACGTGCTGGGCGCGCTGTCGCTGGGCGGAACCGGCGACGACGGCGACGGCTGGACGGTGCCGGTGCTGATGGTGTCGTCCATGCGCCGCGACGGCATCGACGGACTGGTCGAGGCCATCGACAGCCACGCCGCCTTCCTGGCCCAGGGCGGCCGCCTGGCCGCCGCCCGCCACGGCCAGTCCCAGGCCTGGCTGGAGGAAGCGGTGCGCGAGCGCTGGGGCCGCGAGGGGGTGCGCCGGGCCGGCGACCTGTCGCTGCCGGCGGGGGCATCCCCCTTCACCCGGCTGGCCCAGTTGCGCGAACGGCTATCGGCCGGGTGACGCCGCTCTCCCATGCTGTGGGCAGTTGACTTTGGCCCCCTTTGGCCCGACCATTAACCAAATGGGTAACGGGGGTGAGAAGAGGTGACGGCATCCGTGGCGACACGTACCGCGACCGTCGTTCTCGACCGCGAGCTGCTTGAACTCGCGTCCTCCTTGGTGTGCCTGCTGCGCAACAATCAGGTGATCTTCCTGAACAATGCCGGCGTGCGCATGCTGGGCCTTGCCTCCGCCGACGACGCCATCGGCAGCCCGTTCGAGGAATGGGTGGTCGAGGATTACCGCTTCCTGATGGAAGCCGGCTGGGAATTGCTGGCCGAGGAGGAATTCCTGCCGCTCAAGCTGTCGCGCGCCGACGGCAGCGTGTTCGAGGCGGAATTGCGCGTGCGCCGCGTCCCCACCGACGACGTCTTCTTCATCGAAGGGCGCGACATCTCGAAATTCGTCAAGTCGGCCGAGGCCCTGCGCGAGCGCGAGGAACGGCTCCAGGGCATCCTGGCCTCGGTGGCGGAGGGCATCGTCACGGTCAACGATTCGGGCCGCCTGGAATCGGCCAACCCGGCGGCCGAGCGCATGTTTGGCTACAAGCGCGGGCAGATGGCCGGCATGGACCTGAGCGACCTGATGCCCGACGACATGCGCGACCATCACCAGCGTTTTTTCGACGCCTATATGTCGGGCCTGTTCCCCACCCTGATGGGGCGTCTGGTGGAAGGGGTCGGACGGCGCAACGACGGCACCACTTTTCCCATGGAAATCTCGGTTTCCGAACTGCGCCACGGCCGCCACCGCTTGTTCACCGCCATCCTGCGCGACATTTCCGAGCGCAAGGAGAACGAGGACCGCATCCGCCGGCTGGCCCATCACGACAACCTGACCGGCCTGCCCAACCGCAACCTGCTGAACGACCGCATGAACCATGCGCTGGCCCGCGCCAAGCGCCATGGCGGGCGCATGGCGGTGCTGTACGTGGACCTGGACAAGTTCAAGCCCATCAACGACACCCTGGGCCACGAGGCCGGCGACCACGTGCTGCGCGAGGTGTCGGAACGCCTGGCGGCCTGCGTGCGCTCGTCGGACACGGTGGCGCGCGTCGGCGGCGACGAATTCGTGGTGGTGGTCGAGGAAATCCAGCGCCCCAACGAAGCGGCGCTGGTGGCCCGCAAGATCGTGGAAACGCTGTCGCGGCCGGTGGATTATCACGGCCACCCTTGCCAGATCGGCGCCTCGATCGGCGTCGCCGTGTTCCCCGATGACGGCAACACCATGGAAGAGGTGTGCAAGGCCGCCGACATCGCCATGTACCGGGTCAAGCATGCGGGCCGCAACGGCTTTTGCTTCTTCGCCGGCCACAGCCACCCGATCGAGGAATTCAAGGAATAAGGGCGGGCGCCCCGCCCCGCGCGAGGCGCCTATTCCGCATCCGGCAGCCGCACCCAGTCCGGCACCTGCACGCTCAGCCGCGCCTCGCCGGCGGCAAGCGTCGCCCTGAGATAGTCGAGCCGGACCAGGGCCAGGCCCATCTGCCCGCAGGCCGAGCGCATCTCGCCCGCCTCTGCGCCATCGGCCAGAAGCGGCGTGCCGGGCGCGGGCACCGGGCCGTCGATGGTCACCGGCAGCAGGCGCTTCTTCACCAGCCCGCGATACTTGGTGCGCGCCGTCAATTCCTGGCCCATGTAGCAGCCCTTCTGGAAATCGACGCCGCCCAGTTCCTCGAAGCCGTTTTCCAGCAGCAGCGCCCGATCCACCAGCATGTCGCGGCTGCCGTCGGGAATGCCCGCGCGGATGCGCGCATCGTCCCAGGCGGCCAGATCGCCTTCGGCCAGTCCGGCGGCCACCAGCGGCTCGGGCGAGGCCAACACCACGCGCGCCCCCAGCGCGACCGGACGCGGATCGGTATAGGCCACGCCGTCGCCGAAGGCGCGGGCGGCGCCCGGCGCGGCCGCAAGGCCCAAGGCGGCGGCGTTGGTCACCGCGAAGACCGACAATTCGGTGGCGGCGATGGCCACCTTGGCGCGCAGCTTGTAAAGCGACAGCTTCTTGCGGAACTCCTCGGCCCGCGCCGCCTCCACGTCGATCAGCAGGGCGTCGCCTTGCCCGACGATGAACAGGTCATAGAGGAACTTGCCCTGCGGCGTCAGGAACGCCGCCCAGAGGGCATGGCCGGCATCCGCCTTGGCGACGTCGTTGGAGACCAGACCCTGAAGGAAGCCGACCCGGTCGTCGCCGGAAACCGAAATAACGGCACGGTCAAGACGGGTGAAACACGATTGCATGGCAGCCAGAACTCCGAAAGGCGCGGCGGACAATGCCAAAGGTGGGGCAAGCGCGAGGGCTTGGCAACCCCGCCCGCGCCCGTTCCAGCCTTGGCGAGACGTGCCGCTCGCACTATAAGGGGGACGATGCATATAACCCTTGTCGATGATTCCATCCCGTTCGACGGCTTCACCGCCTCGGCCCGCGCCCTTGGCGGGGCCGAAAAGGCCTTCGCCGCCCTGCCCGGCGCGCTGGCCCGGCGCGGCCACACGGTCACGGTCTATAACCGCTGCCGCTGGAGCCTGTTCATCGAGGGATGCCAGTGGGAGCCGCTGGACACCGCCAAGCCGCTGGTCACCGACGTTCTGGTGGCCTTCCGCAAGCCCGCGCTGCTGGAATTCGTGCGTCAGGCGCGCCGCCGCGTGCTGTGGACCACCGCGACCGCCCGCCAGATCGAACGCGCCGCCGCCGCCGGCCCGGTCAAGGACCTGAAGCCGCTGGTGCTGGTGTCCTCGGCCGCCCAGGTCGAGGGCCTGGCCCTTGGCAAGGCGCAGGTGGCGGCCCTGCCGCCGGCCGTCAAGGCCGACTTCCTGGCCGACATCGCCACCGCGCCCGCGGTGCCGCCGCGCGCCATCGTCACCACCCATCCCAACCACGGCCTGGACTGGCTGCTGACCCTGTGGCTGGAGCGCATCCGCCCCGCCGCGCCCGAGGCCGAGCTGCACATCCATTCCATGGGGCTGGCCAAGGCAGCCGAGGGCGGCGACATCGACGACGCCCTGCGCCCCCTGGCCGAGCGGGTGCTGGCCGCGCGCGAGCACGGCATCGTCGTCCAGCGGCCGGGCGGCGACAACGCCATGGCCCAGGCCTATCGCGAGGCGCGGGTGCACCTGTATCCGGGGCACGAGGGCGACACCACCGCCTTTACCCTGATGGAATCCCAGGCCGCCGGCCTGCCCGCCGTGCTGCGTCCGCTGGGGGCGGCGCCCGAGCGGGTGGCCAACGGCCGCTCGGCCTATGTGGTTCCCGACGACGACGCCTTCGCCAACCTGGCCACCATGCTGCTGGCCGATGCGGGTGTCGCGGCGGGCATGGGGGCCGAGGCGAAATCCCTGTATGCCGGCCGTTCGTGGGACGCGGCCGCCGAACGATTCGAGGCGCTGCTGACATGACCCGCCTGCTGCAAGCCATGGCCGGCGCCGATCGCGGCGGCGCCGAGGCATTCTTCGAGCGCCTCGCACCCGCGCTTCACCGCGCCGGGGTCGAACAGCACATCCTGATCCGCGACAATCCGCGCCGCGCCCAGGCGTTGCGCGATGCCGGGCTGGCGGTGACGGAACTGCCCTTCGGCGGCCGGCTGGACGTGCGGACCCATATGGGCTTTCGCAAGGCGGTGGACGCGTTCAGGCCCGACGTGGTGCTGACCTGGATGAACCGCGCCAGCCGCTTTTGCCCGCGTGGGCCGTTCGTGCGGGTCGGCCGCCTGGGCGGCTATTACGACCTGAAATATTACCGCGGCGCCGATCACCTGATCGGCAACACCCAGGACATCGTGGACTGGATCGTGGGCCAGGGCTGGCCCGAGGAGCGGGTCCATTACGTCCCCAACTTCGTCACCGACGCCAAGGCGCCGGCTGTCAGCCGCAAGACCTTTTCCACGCCCGAGACGGCGCCGCTGATCCTGGCGCTGGGGCGGCTGCATCCCAACAAGGCGTTCGACGTGCTGATCAAGGCGCTGGTCGCCGTGCCCGAGGCCTATGTGTGGCTGGCCGGCGAAGGGCCGTTGCGCGCCGAACTGGAGACGCTGGCGGCGCGGGCCGGCGTCATTTCCCGCATCCGTTTCCTGGGCTGGCGCGAGGACGTCGCCAGCCTGTTCGCCGCCGCCGACCTGTTCGTCTGTCCGTCGCGCCACGAACCCTTGGGCAACGTGGTGATCGAGGCGTGGGCGCAGGGCATCCCGGTGGTCGCCGCCGCCGCCGAAGGCCCCAGCCAACTGATCGAGGACGGCATCGACGGCATGCTGGTGCCGCTGGACGATCCCGATGCCATGGCCGGTGCCATCAACCGCCTGATCGAGGACCGCCTGCTGGCCGCCCATGTGGGCGCCTCGGGCCGCCAGGCCTATGAGGAGCAGTTCACCGAGGCCGCCGTGGTCGCCCGCTATCTGGAGTTCTTCGACAAGGTCAGACGCTGATGTGCGGCATCGCCGGCATCGTCGCGCCCAACGGCCAGCGCCCCGACCCGGCGTTGCTTGCGCGGCTGGCCGATTGCCTGGGCCATCGCGGCCCCGACGGCCGCGGCGATTACATCCGCGACAATGTGGGCCTGGTGCAGACCCGGCTGGCCATCATCGACCTGGAAGGCGGCCGCCAGCCCATCCTGGACGGCGACGGCCGCGCCATCGTCGCCAATGGCGAGATCTACAATTACATCGAGCTGAAGGCGGCGCTGCCCGACGTGACCTTTGCCACCGCGTCGGACAGCGAACCGCCGCTGCATCTGTACGCGCGCACCGGCCTCGCCTTTGCCCGGTCGTTGCGCGGCATGTACGCCATCGCCATCCACGACCCTGCCGAGCGCCGCGTGGTGCTGGCGCGCGATCCGTTCGGCATCAAGCCGCTTTACGTGGCCGAGGGGGCGTGGGGGCTGGCCTTCGCGTCCGAGCCGTCGGCGCTGGTCCGCGCCGGCCTGGTGGCGGCCCGGGTGGACCCGCAGGCCCTGCACGAATTGCTGCAGCTTCAGTTCACCTGCGGCACCGACACCATTTTCGCCGGCATCCGCCGCGTGCGCCCGGGCGAGACGCTGGTGGTCGAGGACGGCCGCGTGGTGGAATCGCGCCTGATCCCCGCCTTGCCGGAAAACGGCGTCGAGCGGGGCGACGCCGGCACGCTGCTGGACCGGCTCGACCAGGTGCTGATGGATTCGGTGGACGTGCACCAGCGCGCCGACGTGCCCTACGGCATGTTCCTGTCCGGCGGCATCGACAGTTCCGCCCTGCTGGCCATGATGGCGCGGCTGAACCCGCGCCCGGTGCTGGCCTTCACCGCCGGCTTTCCCGGCGCGCGCGTGCATGACGAACGCGACCATGCGCGCGCCCTGGCCCAGGCGGTGGGGGCACAGCATGTGGAAGTGGAATTCACCGAAGCCCATTTCTGGTCGCTGCTGCCGCGCGTCGCCGCCGCCATGGACGACCCGGCCGCCGATTACGCCACCCTGCCCACCTATCTGCTGGCCGAGCGGGCGCGGGCCGAGGTCAAGGTCATCCTGGCCGGCGAGGGCGGCGACGAGTTGTTCGGCGGCTATGGCCGCTATCGCGGCGCCATGCGGCCCTGGCCGTTCGCCAAGGCCATGCGGCGCACCGGCACCTTCGACGGCCTGGACGTGCTACGCCGCCCGCCCGAGGGCTGGCGCGACCGCTACGCCGCCGCCGAACGCGCCGCCCGCCTGCCCCACCGCTCGCGCCTGCAGGCGGCCCAGGCCACCGATTGCGCCGACTGGCTGCCCAACGACCTGCTGATCAAGGCCGACCGCTGCCTGATGCATAACGGGATCGAGGGCCGCGTGCCCTTCCTGGATTCCGAGGTGGCCCGCTTCGCCTTTGCCCTGCCCGACAAGTGGAAGGTGCGCCGGCATTCGGGCAAATGGCTGTTGCGGCTGTGGCTGGACAAGGCGCTGCCCGCCGCGCGGCCTTTCGACAGGAAGCGCGGCTTCACCGTGCCGGTGGCCCAATGGATCGCCGCCCGCCCGGATTTGGGCGAACTGGTGGCGCGCCAGCCCTGCATCGGCGCCATCGCGCTGCCCGACGCGGTCAAAACCCTTTATAGATCGTGTGACAAGCGCACCGGCTTTGCCTGCTGGACGCTGCTGTTCTATGCGCTGTGGCACCGCGTCCATGTTGACGGCCGGGCCGCCCAGGGCGATGTGTTCGATATGCTGTCGGCGTGACGGAGAACTCTGATGTCCCAGACCTATGACCTGATCCTCAAGGGTGGCATTGTCGTCACGCCCAACGGCCGCGAACAGACCGATATCGGCGTCCGCGACGGCCGCATCGTGGCGCTGGGCGGGCTGGCCGCCGCCAGCGCCGGGGCCGAGATCGACGTGGCCGGCCTGCATGTGCTGCCCGGCGTCATCGACACCCAGGTGCATTTCCGCGAACCGGGGCTGGAGCACAAGGAGGACCTGGCGACCGGCACCGCCGCCGCCGCCATGGGCGGCGTGGTCGCCGTGTTCGAGATGCCCAACACCAAGCCCGGCACCACCACCGACGCCGAGCTGCTGGACAAGCTCAAGCGCGCCGAGGGCCGCACCTGGACCGACCACGCCTTCTTCCTGGGGGCGGCGGCCGACAACATCGATCATCTGGCCCAGTGGGAGCGCCTTCCCGGCTGCGCCGGCA
This sequence comes from Pseudomonadota bacterium, assembly GCA_023426365.1. GTDB lineage: Bacteria > Pseudomonadota > Alphaproteobacteria > Rhodospirillales > Magnetospirillaceae > Magnetospirillum. The sequence goes on along the minus strand of JAFAAW010000146.1, from coordinate 38,316 downwards.
TCAAGGTGTTCATGGGCTCCAGCACCGGCAACCTGCTGGTCAGCGACGACGAAACCCTGGCCCGCGTGCTGGCCCAGGGCTTCCGCCGCGTCGCCGTGCATTGCGAGGACGAATACCGCCTGATCGAGCGCAAGCACATCGCCGACGAGGCCGGCCACCCCCGCGCCCACCACGTCTGGCGCGATGCCGAGACCGCGTTGCGCGCCACCCGGCGCCTGGTCGCGCTGGCCGAGGCGGCCAAGCGCCGCGTCCACGTCCTGCACGTCACCACCGCCGAGGAAATGGCCTATCTGGCCGGCCACAAGGATCTGGTGACGGTGGAAACCACGCCCCAGCACCTGACGCTGACCGCGCCCGAATGCTACGAGCGCTTGGGCACCTATGCCCAGATGAACCCGCCGATCCGCGAGGCGCATCACCGCGAGGGCCTGTGGCGGGCCATCAACGACGGCACCGTGGACGTGCTGGGCAGCGACCACGCCCCGCACACCCGCGAGGAAAAGGACAAGCCCTATCCGCAATCGCCGTCGGGCATGACCGGCGTGCAGACGCTGGTGCCGCTGATGCTGGACCACGTCAATGCCGGCCGCCTGAGCCTGGAGCGGTTGGTGGACCTGACCTCGGCCGGGCCTGCGCGAATCTACAATCTGGCCGGCAAGGGCCGCATCGCGCTCGGCTATGACGCCGATTTCACCCTGGTGGACATGAAGGCCGAACGCGTGATCACCAACCAGTGGATCGTCAGCCGCTGCGGCTGGACCCCGTTCGACGGCACCCGTGTCACCGGCTGGCCGGTGGGCACCATCGTGCGCGGCAATCCGGTGATGATGGACGGCCAGTTGGTGGGCGATCCCGTCGGCAAGCCCGTGCGCTTCCAACTGGCCTATTGAGCGCCGGACACGGCCGCGACCGCAGGGGTCAACGGGGATTGTCTTCCCCATCCCTGTCCGTCCGCGTGGCCTGAACGCCAGCGCCGGGGCGCGCCCGGGACGGGCCGGCAGCGCCCATGGCGATGACACGGCGACAGCCTTGGATTGTACGGGCGGCTTCTGCCATAATGGCGGCACTGGACAGCGGCATGCGCCGCATTATATGTTGCGAACGATTCGCATTTAGGCCGGGGAAAGGGCACCGACCATGTTCGCAGACAACACGCTGACGCCGAAGGAAGCCGTACGCCTGTGCGCGCTGGGCACCATCGCCCGCGAACCCATGCGCTATTCCGCCCTGGCCGGGTCCGTGCGCCATTTCCTGTCGCGCGTGGCCGGCCCGCAGCTTGACCTGATGGGCACCTCGATCGAGCTGCTGCGCTATGAAGGTCTGGTCGAGGCCCTGGACGGCCAGGGCATGGAGGACGATGCGCTGCTGGGCATCACCGCGAGCGGCCGGCGCGACCTCAAGACCCTGCTGACCGCGCGGCTGCGCCCCGGCACCGACCTGTCCAAGCTGATCATCGCGCTCAAGATGCGTTTCCTCGACCTGCTCGAGCCGGGCGAGCAGCGCGCCCAGGCCGACCTGCTGATCGAGATGGTGGAGGGCGAACTGACCCGCCTGATCGACCTGCGCGGCAGCTTCGCCACCAACGATTCCGATCCCTGCCACCTGACCGACTGGCTGGACCACGACATCCAGACGCTGGAACTGCGGCTGGAGTGGCTGGAAGACTTCCACAACCGCCTGTGACCGCAGCCCCCGCCCTGCCCGGCCTTGAGGACAAGGCCGACGACAAGCCCCATTACCTGGGCCATCGCGAGCGCCTGCGCGAGCGCTTTTTGGCGGAACCGGACGCCCAGCCGGATTACGAGGTGCTGGAGCTGCTGCTGGCCAGCGTGATCCCGCGCAAGGACACCAAGAAGCTGGCCAAGGAGCTGATCGACGAATTCGGCGGCTTCGCCGAGGTGCTGGCCGCCCCGCCCCAGGCGCTGGAGGCGTTTTCCGGCGTTTCCGCCACCACCGCCGCCTATTTGAAGGTGGTGGAGCACGCCGCCCAGCGCATGCTGAAATGCAAGGTGATCAACCGACCGGTCATCTCCAGTTGGGACGCGCTGCTGGATTACTGCACCGCCGCCATGGCGCGGCGCCCCAAGGAGCAGTTCCGCCTGCTGTTCCTGGACCGCAAGAACATGCTGATCGCCGACGAATTGCAGCAGGAAGGCACGGTGGACCACACGCCGCTGTACCCGCGCGAGGTGGTCAAGCGCGCGCTCGACCTGAATGCCAGCGCCATCATCATGGTCCACAACCACCCCAGCGGCGACCCCACGCCGTCCAAGGCCGACATCGAGATGACGCGCGCCGTGCGCGACGCCCTGCGCCCGCTGGGCATTGCCGTGCATGATCACCTGATCGTCGGGCGGCGGGGCCACACCAGCTTCAAGAGCGTCGGACTGCTGTAGGAACCCGGACGGCGGGCGTCTGTTTTCCTTCGTCAATGCGCGGAGGACAGGCCATGCAAGTTCCCAAGGTGACGTTCAAGACCCGCGTGCGCAACGATGCGCTGGGCGGCCCCAACCCGTTCGAATGGAAGGACCTGGGGTCGGACGAGGTGTTCAAGGGCAAGCGGGTGGTCCTGTTCTCCCTGCCCGGGGCGTTCACCCCCACCTGTTCCACCAGCCACCTGCCCCGCTACGAGGAACTGTACGACGAGTTCCGGGCGCTGGGGGTGGACGCCATCATCTGCCTGTCGGTCAACGACGCCTTCGTCATGTACCAGTGGGGCAAGACCCAGGGCGCCGACAAGGTGTTCCTCCTGCCCGACGGCAATGGCGAGTTCACCCGCAAGATGGGCATGCTGGTGGACAAGTCGAACCTGGGCTTCGGCATGCGCAGTTGGCGCTATGCCGCCTATATCGAGGATGGCGAGGTCAAAAAGATGTTCGTCGAACCGGGCTTCGACGACAATTGCCCGTCCGACCCGTTCGAGGTGTCCGACGCCGATACCATGCTGGCCTGGCTGAAGTCCTACAGGGCCAAGGTCACACCGGAAACGGCAGGTCAGGCCCCTTGAGCACCGCCACCGCCAAGGCCGCCCCCAGCACGGCGCCCACCGTCATCCACAGCACGGCCTGGATCACCCGGCTGCCCGGCAGCGGCGGCTCGGTGATGGCGGCGGCCTCGATGGCGGTCAGGCGGGCGTCGCGGGTCCAGCCGGGGTCGGGCGGCTTGCCGGGGCCGCCGACCCGCACCACCGGCGCGGCGGCCGGCGGCACGCCCTCGTGCCATTGGTCCAGGCGGGCGCGGGCGGCGTCGCGCGCCTCGGCGCTGCCGCCGGTGCGGTCCAGCAGCAATTCCGCCACCCGCACATAGGCCCGCGCCGGCGCCGACCCCGAAGCCAGCACCGCCACCGGCAGGTCGCGGTCGGCGGCCTCGATCACCACCGGGTCGCGCGGCACCAGCACCGGCATGACGCGCGGACCGAACTCGGCGATGATGTCCTCGCTCAGCCGCTTGGTGGTTTCCCCGTCTTCGGTCATGGTCAGCAGGATGTTGATCCCGCCCAGGCCCTGATTGAACTTGGCGCGGACCCGGTTCACGTTCCACCACGCCTTGTGCAGGCCATCCAGGGCGTGCGGGCTGGGCATCACCGGCATCACCACCGCATCGGCCGCCACCAGCGCGGTGACCGAGACGATGCCGGGCGCCGGCGGGCAATCGACCACGATCACCTCCAGCCCGTCGGGCACCTTGGCCAGCGCGCGGGTCAGCGCGGCCTCGGGCTGCTCGCCCAAGGCCAGCTCGATGTCGGCCCAGGCCAGCTCGTCCGACCCGCCCACCAGACGCAAGCCGTCATAGGGGGTCGGCCGCAGCGCCTCGTCGAAGGTGGCGCGGCCGGTCAGCAGGTGATAGGCGCCGGTCGCCACCGGCGGGGTGACGCCCAGATTGGTGGTGGCGTTGCTTTGGCTGTCCAGGTCGATCAGCGCCACCCGGCGGCCGAAGGCGGCCAGGCACACGGCGATGTTCACCGCCGTGGTGGTCTTGCCCACCCCGCCCTTCTGGTTGAAAACCGTGACGATCCGCGGGCGCGGCCCCGCCGGGGCGTCCTGATCCGTGTCCTCGGCGCGCATGCCACCCCCCTGTGGCCGTAAGGAGAAAACCGCACATTACAATCCGCCGCCACAGCGCACAATTCCCCGCCGCGCATTGTTCGCTCGCAGTTTTGTTACATTTTGTTCAAATATTGGAAAAACCCTGTTGTTGATCACCCGGGTTGACCCTATACTCTCGCGCTATGATCCAGCCCTATTTCGATATCGTCCGCCTGATCGAACGACTGCACCGCCATTTTCTGGACGTCCTGCGTACGGAATTGCGGCGGCTGAACGTCGAGGACATCAATGCCGTCCAGGCGCTGCTGCTCTACAATATCGGCGAGAACGAAGTGGTCATCCGCGACCTCAAGGATCGCGGCTATTACCAGGGGTCGAACGTTTCCTACAATATCAAGGCGCTGACCGAAGCGGCCTATCTGACGCAGGAACGCTCGCCGCACGACCGCCGCTCGGTGCGCCTGAAGCTGACCCAGAAGGGCCTGGATCTGTGCAACGCCGTCCGCAAGCTGCAGAACGATCTGGCGGAAACGCTGGGCGGCAGCGAGGACACCGCCCGCGCCCTGGACACCACGGTCGCCACCATGCAGCGGGTCGAGCGCACCTGGACCGACTTCATCCATTACGGCCGCCCCCGCCCGCTGTGACGGCGCCCGCCGTCGCGGGCGGCCGCCCATCACCCCGCCGAGCGCCCGCCCGGCGGGTTTTTTGTTTGCGCACATGCGGCAATGCCTTTGCAAGGCCATGGTTTTTTTGCCATAACCCCCCTTTCCGATCGCCCGCAGCCTGAGGCCCGTCGATGTCGATTCCGCGTTATTCCCGCCCCCAGATGACCGCTATCTGGGAGCCCGCCAACAAGTTCAACATCTGGTTCCGCATCGAGGCGCATGCCTGCGACGCGCTGGCCGAACTGGGCGTGATCCCCAAGGAATCCGCCAAGGCGGTGTGGGCCAACGGCGACAAGCCCTATACGCCCGAGCGCATCGCCCGCATCGACGCCATCGAGGCCGAGACCAAGCATGACGTCATCGCCTTCCTGACCGAACTGGCCGAGCATATCGGCCCCGATTCGCGCTTCGTGCACCAGGGCATGACCTCGTCGGACGTGCTGGATACCTGCCTGAACGTGCAGTTGGTCCAGGCCACCGACATCCTGCTGGCCGATATCGACGCGCTGCTGGCCGCCCTTGAGCGCCGGGCGTTCGAATACAAGGACCTGGCCTGCATGGGCCGCAGCCACGGCATCCACGCCGAGCCGGTCACCATCGGCCTGAAATTCGCCGGCTTCGCCGCCGAGTTCCAGCGCAACAAGGCCCGCCTGCTGGCCGCGCGCGCGGACATCGCCACCTGCGCCATCTCGGGCGCGGTGGGCACCTTCGCCAACATCGACCCGCGCGTGGAAGAGCACGTGGCCGCCAAGCTGGGCCTGGCGCCCGAGCCGCTGTCCACCCAGGTGATCCCGCGCGACCGCCATGCCCAGTTCTTCGCGACACTGGGCACCATCGCCAGCTCGATCGAGCGCGTGGCCGTGGAAATCCGCCACCTGCAGCGCACCGAAGTGCGCGAGGCCGAGGAGTATTTCTCGCCCGGCCAGAAGGGCAGCTCGGCCATGCCGCACAAGCGCAACCCGGTGCTGACCGAGAACCTGACCGGTCTGGCCCGCATGGTGCGCGCCTATGTGGTGCCGGCCATGGAAAACGTCGCCCTGTGGCACGAGCGCGACATCTCGCATTCCTCGGTCGAGCGCTATATCGGCCCCGACGCCACCATCACCCTGGATTTCGCCCTGGCGCGCCTGACCAACGTGGTGGACAAGCTGGTGGTCTATCCGGACGTGGTGGAGCGCAACCTGAACCAGTTGGGCGGCCTGATCTTCTCGCAGCGCGTCCTGCTGGCCCTGACCCAGGCCGGTGTCTCGCGCGAGGATGCCTACCGCCTGGTCCAGCGCAACGCCATGAAGGTGTGGGACGCCGCCGGCGAGGGCAAGGAAACCAAGGGCATGTTCCTGGCCGGCCTCAAGGCTGACGGCGACGTGACCAAGGCGCTGACGCCCGCCCAGATCGAGGACCTGTTCGACCTGGGCTACCACACCAAGCACGTGGACACCATCTACCGCCGCGTCTTCGGCCGCGCCTGACGGCCGGCCGGGCACTCCCCCTTCGCGGGAAGGGGGAGGCGCGGGCAAACGCAAACGAAAAGGCCGGGGATCGCTCCCCGGCCTTTCTTGCATTCGGAAGGGCGCGCGGCACGCCTTACTTCTTGATGATCTCTTCGGTGATCTGGGCGCGGGCGACTTCGGCCAGACGCGCCATTTCCTTCTTCACCTGGGCCTCGTCCAGGGCGACGCCCTTGGCGGCGAAATCACGGACCACCTTGTGGCTGGCATCGTGGTCGGGTTCGGTGAATTCGGCATCGACCACCGACAGGGCATAGGCCTTGGCGGCGTCGCCCGACAGCCCCAGATGCTCGGCGGCCCACATCCCCAGCAGCTTGTCCCGGCGGATGTTGACCTTGAATTGCGTTTCCTGGTCCAGCCGGTACTTCGCTTCGAACGCCTTCTCGCGGTCGTCGAACATAGTCATGGTGTGCGACTTCCTTTTTCGCCCACTATAGGAAAGTGGTTGTCGTTGGGTCCCGATGCCATTGTGGCGAAGGTGTTATAGCTGTCGAAGCCTCCAGTAGAAACGGATTTTTCAATGTGCACCCTGGTCATTCTGCGCCGCCCCGATGCCCAGTGGCCGATTTTGATCGGCGCCAACCGCGACGAGATGGCCGGCCGGCCGTGGAAAAGCCCCGCCCGCCACTGGCCCGACCGGCCCGACGTGGTCGCCGGCCTGGACGAATTGGCGGGCGGATCGTGGCTGGGCATCAATGATGCCGGGGTGGTGGCCGGCATCCTCAACCGCGTCGGCACCCTTGGACCGCAGCCGGGCAAGCGCTCGCGCGGGGAGCTGGTGCTGGAGGCGCTGGACCACGCCGATGCGGTCGAGGCCGCCCGCGCCCTGGCCGATCTGGACGGCCGCGCCTATCGCCCGTTCAACATGCTGGTGGCCGACAACCGCGATGCGTGGTGGGTGCGCGCCGACGGCGGCGCGCGCATCCAGATCCACGCGGTGGAGGAAGGGCTGCACATGCTGACCGCCCAGGAGCTGGACGACCCGCAAAGCCCGCGCATCCACGCCTATCTGCCGCGCTTTCGCGCGGCCGCCGTGCCCGCCCCCGACCGCGACGACTGGAGCGGGTGGACCGCCCTGCTGGCCGACAACGGCGCCGGCCCCGACGGCGAGGAGGCCGCCGCCATGTGCTTCGCCCGCCCCAACGGCTTCGGCACGGTGTCGTCGTCGCTGATCGCCCTGCCCGCCATCGGCGCCGAGCGCCCCCCGGTCTGGCGCTTCGCCGCCAGCCGCCCCGACCGCGCGCCCTGGCTGCCGCTGTCGCCCGCGTGAGCGCCGCGCGGCCGCCCGCGCGCCTGATTTTCCGGCTAAGCATGGGCGGCGGGGACGACAGCTCGTTGTCTCCCCCGCCTTTGCCTGCTATATGAACTGCTGTGATCGACGGGGCCTCTCGATTCGAGCCGCCCCGTTTTCCCCGCGCGAGACACGCAAGCCCCGCGCTCCATCATGCGGATTATTTCCATGGCCCGACGCAGACAGATTTACGAAGGCAAGGCCAAGGTCCTTTTCGAAGGTCCCGAGCCTGGCACCCTGGTCCAATACTTCAAGGACGACGCCACCGCCTTCAACAACAAGAAGAAGGGCACCATCACCGGCAAGGGCGTGCTCAACAACCGCATCAGCGAATACCTGATGCTGAAGCTGGGCGAGATCGGCATCCCGACCCATTTCGTGCGCCGCCTCAACATGCGTGAGCAGCTGGTGCGCGAGGTCGAGATCATTCCGCTGGAAGTGGTGGTGCGCAACATCTCGGCCGGTTCGCTGGCGCAGCGCTTCGGCCTGTCCGAAGGCACCCCGCTGCCGCGCTCCATCGTCGAGTACTATTTCAAGTCCGACGCGCTGGGCGACCCCATGGTGTCGGAAGAGCACATCACCGCGTTCGGCTGGGCCACCACCCAGGACCTGGACGAGATCATGTCGCTGAGCCTGCGGGTCAACGACTTCCTGGTCGGCCTGTTCCTGGGCATCGGCATCCGCGTCGTCGATTTCAAGCTGGAGTTCGGCCGCCTGTACAACGGCGACGACATGCAGATCGTGCTGGCGGACGAGATCAGCCCCGACAATTGCCGCCTGTGGGATCTCAAGACCGGCGAGAAGATGGACAAGGACCGCTTCCGCCGCGATCTCGGCAACGTCGAGGAAGCCTATCAGGAAGTGGCGCGCCGCCTGGGCATCCTGCCCGAGGGTGGTCCCCGCGACCTCAAGGGTCCCTCCACCATGCAGTGATGCTGAGGGGGCGAAAGCCCCTTCAGCCCGCTCTTGCGTTCAACAATTGCCCGCTTGTGCGGGCGGGGATTCCAAGGGTCCCCCGACCACGCAGCAAGCCGGACGGAAGGAAGAAGACGTGAAGGCGAAGGTTCACATCACCCTCAAGAACGGCGTTCTCGACCCCCAGGGCAAGGCCGTGCAGCACGCGCTCGGCTCGCTGGGCTTCGCGGGCGTCAACGACGTTCGCCAGGGCAAGTTCATCGAGCTGGACCTGGCCGAGACCGACAAGGCCAAGGCCCGCGAAGCGGTCGAGCAGATGTGCAAGAATCTGCTGGCGAACACCGTGATCGAGAACTACACCATCGACCTGATCGACTGATCGGGCGCTGGCGTCAGCAAAAAGGCCGGGAAGCCAACGCTTCCCGGCCTTTTTCATGCGCGGCCCCGGTCATGGGCGGTTTGGGGGCGAACCTTCTGTCCGCCCCCGCCCCTCACGCCGCCTGATGCTGCAGCAGAACCGCAAGCATCTGGCTGTTCAGCCGCCCCGCCGGCAGATCGGCCGAGGTGGGGTTGGCGCCGGCCGCCATGGGATCGCGCGGGCCTGCTCCGGCGGACGGGAAGCGGCCGTCGCCGTTCATCTCCCCCTGCGCGGCGGCACCGCCGGCCTCCAAGGCGGGGGCGAAAGCCGCCCGGCCATCGATGAGGCCGCCGTCGCGGGGCGCCGTACCCTGTCCGTCGTGCTGCCATTGGCGCAGGAACGGTGCGACGGCATCGGCGAATGCCTTTCCGGCTTCGGCGCTGCCGTCCAGTTTGGACAAGGCGCGCGAGACCTTGTCCGTCGCGCCGACCGCGTCGCCCTCGCTGCTTTGGCCCAGGGCGGCCAACAGGTCCTTCTTGGTTGGGGCGTCGCCGCTGCTGGCGCCCGCCTTGCCCAGGAGCGTCCGCTTGAGCGGAAAGAACTCGCTTCCCACCGCGGCCGCCGTCTGGCTGGTAATCATGACGCATGTCCTTCGCTTGACGTAGCGCCCGGCGTCCATGCACGGGGCGGGCCAACCGCGAAGGCCGCGCAAACCCCGCCCCGGGGCCGGCCCGATGCCCCTTTGGCCAGCCCCTTTCCCGGCAGGACTTGCCCAGCCGGGCAAGAATTGCCCGCCTGCCGGCGCACAACGCAAAGAGCGCCCCGCTTGCACGAGGCGCCCTTGCACATTTCACGCGGATGGCCCGTCTCCGGGCCGGCCTTACATCACCTCGCCGCCGTCGTCGATTTCGGCGACGCGCAGGATGTTGGTGGTGCCCGAACAGCCGAACGGCACGCCGGCGGTGATGACGATGCGGTCACCCACCTTGGCGAAGCCCTCGCGCTGGGCGGCGCGGCAGGATTTCTGCACCATCTCGCTGAAGCTGCGCACTTCGGCCGTCTGCACCGAATGCACGCCCCACACCAGCGCCAACTGGCGCGCCACCTCGATGTCCGAGGTCAGGTTGATGATGGGCTGTTCGGGCCGTTCGCGCGCCGCGCGCAAGGTGGTGGAGCCGGACGAGGTGAAGGTGACCACCGCCGCGCAATTCAGCGTCTGGGCCACCTGACGGGCGGCGGCCGAGATGGCGTCGCGCGTGGTGTTTTCCGGCGCCGAGCGCGAGGCATCGATGATCAGGCGGTAATGCTCGTCGCGCTCCACCCGGTTGATGATGCGGTCCATCATGGTCACCGCATCCACCGGATAATCGCCGGCGGCGGTTTCCGCCGACAGCATGACCGCGTCGGCGCCGTCATAGATGGCGGTGGCCACGTCCGACGCCTCGGCGCGGGTGGGAGCGGGCGAATGGACCATGGAATCCAGCATCTGGGTGGCGACCACCACCGGCTTGCCGGCGGCGCGGCACGCCTTGACGATGCGCTTTTGCAGGATCGGCACGGTTTCGGGCGGGCATTCCACGCCCAGATCGCCGCGCGCCACCATGATGGCGTCGCTCATCTCGATGATTTCGTCCAGGTGCTCGATGGCCTGCGGCTTTTCCAGCTTGGACAACAGGCGCACGCGCGCCCCCACCTTCTGGGCGATCAGGCGGCGCGCCTCGGCCACGTCCTCGGGACGCTGGACGAAGGACAGCGCGATCCAGTCGGCGCCCATGGCCACGGCGAAGTCCAGATCCGCCTTGTCCTTCTCGGTCAGCGGCGAGATGGGCAGAAAGGCGTTGGGGACGTTGACGCCCTTGTGGTTGGACAGGTCGCCGCCCACCAGCACGCGCACGTCGGCAAAGTCGGCGCCGTGCTTTTCCACCCGCATGCGCAGGCGGCCGTCGTCCAGCAGCAGCTCGGTGCCCTGGGTCAGCGCGGCGAAAACCTCGGGGTGGGGCAGCGGCGCGCGCTCGGCGGTGCCCATCTCGGCCGACAGATCGAAGCGGAAATGCGCGCCGCTTTCCAGATGGACCTTGCCGCCTTCGAACTTGCCCACGCGCAGCTTGGGACCCTGCAGGTCGGCCAGCACGGCGATGGGGCGGCGCACCCGGCGCTCCAGCTCGCGGATGGCGTCGTAGCGGGCCTGATGATCGGCATAGGAGCCGTGGCTGAAGTTCAGCCGGAACACGTCGGCTCCGGCGACGAACAAGCCCTCGATCGCCTGCGGGGTGGAAGAGGCCGGCCCCAGCGTGGCGATGATCTTCGCGTTTCTTGTTCTACGCATCGCGGGTTTCTTCCTTCGGATGACGGGCCTTTTGGATCAGGTGCGGCACCATAGCAGAGGAAGGACGGCCCGCATACCGCGCCCTGGTGACAGGTCCGCGTATGTCCTATGGCGAAAACGGATACGTCAGACCGGGAGCGACGCGCGGCGCGCCCGCTGTTCGGCGCGGTAGCGCGCCACCACCCAGCCCAGATGGGTCTGCATGGCGCGCTCGGCGCCGTGGGGATCGCGGCCGCGGATGCCCTCGAAGATGGCGCGGTGATGGGCCAGGATGGTCAGGTCGTCCTCGGTGCTCGAGAACATCTCGTAGCGGTGATAGTCCAGCATCTCGTGCAGGATGCCGCGGAACAGCCCCATGACATGCATATAGATGGCCGATCCCGACGCCTTGGCGATGGCCAGGTGAAAGCGGATGTCGTTCTCGGCCTTGTGCCTGCCGCGGTTGATGTCGGCCTCGGTGGCGGCCATGATCTCGGCCAGTTCGGCGATGCTTTCCTCGCTGGCGTTCTCGGCGGCGCGGCGCACCGCCCACACCTCCAGGATGCCCCGGATCTCCGCCAGATCCGACAGATTGTCCTGGTTGACCCGCAGCAACTGGGCCAGGCCCGGGTCCATGCATTGGGCATTGGACACCACCCGGGTGCCGCCGCCCTGGACCGCATCGACGAAGCCGCGCGTCTTCAGGGTTTGCAAGGCGGCGCGCACGGACACCCGGCTGACGCCCAGGTCCTCGGCCAGTTGGCGTTCGCCCGGCAGGCGCTGTCCCGGCGCCCACTCGCCCGAGGCGATGCGCGCCAGCAGACGGTCGGTCACGCGGTCGGACACGCGCTCGGCCGCCGGGGCGCGGCGAGGCAACGAAGCAACGGAAGGGGGACTGTTGTTTTTGTTAGACATGCGTGAATCCTGCGGCAGCGGCACGAGGAAAGTCAAGATTATCTCGCCTTCCGCGCGATACGGATTCCCGGCATGATGACAAGAGCACCCAACACTTCCAGCGCCCACGGCGCCTCGCCCAACAATCCCTAGGCACGCAGCGCAGCAACCGCGGGTTGGAGCAACAGCCCCCCTGAACCCAGGGCCGACAGGGCGATGTGGTGAAAGGCGGTGGCGACCGCCCCCATCTCGGACAGGCGGGCGAAGACGGGAGCGAAGACAGGAGCGAAGACGGGGACGAAGCCGGGTGCGACGGCGGCGCGACCAAGGGCGGGCGGGCGCGCCCGCGCGTTCGTGATCAGCGGATGCGCACGCATTGCCGGCCCAGGCCGGCCACCTCGACTTCCACCAGGTCGTCCGGCGACAGGTATTCGCCCCGCTCGAGGCCGACGCCGGCCGGGGTGCCGGTCAGGATGACGTCGCCGGCCGCCAGCCGCATGAAGCGCGACAGATACGCCACCAGGGCGGCAACACCGCGGATCATGTCGGCGGAGGTGGCGTCCTGGCGCAGCCGCGCGTTCACGCGGGTGGTCATGCGCAGGCTTTGCGGGTCCGGCACCTCGTCGGCGGTGACCAGCCACGGCCCCAGCGGGCAGAAGCCGGGCGCCGACTTGCCCGCCATGGGGCCGCCGGTGCGCTCCCAGTCCCGGGCGCTGGCGTCATAGGCGGTCATGTAGCCCGCCACGTGGGACGGCGCCGCCGCCTCGTCCACCTGCCAGGCGGGACGGCCGATGACCACGGCCAGTTCCACCTCCCAATCCAGCATGGCGGTGCCGGGCGGCAGGGCAAGGTCGTCGAACGGACCGGCCACGGCGCCGGTATGCTTGGCGAACACCACCGGCTCGTCCGGCGGCGCCGCCCCCGGCGGCAGGGGATGGCCGCGATAGTTCCGGCCGATGCCGATCAGGTTGCCGATCCCCGCCAGCGGCACGCCCAGCCGGGCGTCGGCGGGCACCACCGGCAGGGATTGGGGATCGACCGCCACCAGCCGCGCCAGCCGGTCGGGCGCCAGCATGTCCGGCGTCAGGTCCACGCAATGGCCGCCAAGGTCGCGCACATGGCCCAGCCGGTCGATCAGGCCGGGCCGTTCCTGGCCCGGCGCCCCCCAGCGCACCAGCTTCATGACACCCCCACCTTGCGCGCCAGCGCGGCCGGCACCTCGCCCCGCGCCAGGAAGGCGCCCATTTCCGGCGCCGGCATGGGCCGCGCCAGCAGGAAGCCCTGGACCCGGTCGCAGCCGAACGAGGCAAGGAAGCCAAGCTGGTCCGAGGTTTCCACCCCGGGCGCCACCACGCTCATGTGCAGGCCGCGCGCCACCGCGACGATGGCGGTGACGATCTCGGAATCGTCGGTCGAGCTGGCGACGTTGCGCACGAAACCCTGGGCCATCTTCAGCGCATTGGCCGGCAGGCGCCGCAGGAAGGCGAAGGACGAATAGCCCGAACCGAATTCGTCGATGGCCAGCCCCAAGCCCAGCGCGGTAAAGCGGGCGAAGATGGCGCTGTGGTCATGGCCCTTGTCCACCACGCTGGCCTCGGGCACCTCCAGCACCAGGGCCGAGGGCGGCAGGCGCGACCGCTCCAGCGCCTGGGCGATGTCCTCGACCAGCCCCGGATCGCGCAACTGGCGGCCCGACAGGTTGACGTGCAGGGCCAGGTCGGACTGGCCGGCATCGCGCCATTGCCGCACCTGGGCGCAGGCGGTTTCCAGCACCCAGCGGCCGATGGGCAGGATCAGGCCGGTTTCGTCGGCCAGCGCCAGGAACTGCCCCGGCACCACCATGCCCACCTCGGGGTGGCGCCAGCGCAACAGCGCCTCCACCGCCACCGCGCGGCCGGTGCGCAAATCGAAGATGGGCTGGTAATGCACGGCGAATTCGCCGCGCTCCAGCGCCTGCCTGAGCGCGTTCTCCAGCGCCAGCCGCTCGAACGCCTGGGCGTTGACCGCCTCGGAATGGAACTGGCAACCGTTGCGGCCCAGGTGCTTGGCCCGGTACATGGCAGCGTCGGCCAGCTTGATCAGGGTCTGGGCGTCGCCCGCATCCACCGGGTACAGCGCCACGCCGATGGACGAGCTGATATTGGCCTCGTGCCCGGACAGGTCGAACGGCTCGACCATCATGTGCAGTATCTTGTGGGCGACCACGGCGGCGTCGCGCGGGTCCTGGACGTCTTCCAGGATGACGGTGAACTCGTCGCCGGACAACCGCGCCACGGTATCGCCCTGGCGGGTGGCGCCGGTCAGGCGCTCGGCCACCTGCTGCAACAGCATGTCGCCGGCAAGGTGGCCCAGCGTGTCGTTGACCTGCTTGAACTTGTCCAGGTCGATGAACAGCAGCGCCACCAGGCTTTGATTGCGGTGCGCGCGCGCCACCGCGCGGCTCAGGCGCTCGTGGAACAGCGTGCGATTGGGCAGCCGGGTCAGCGGGTCGTGGTTGGCCTGATAGGACAGCCGCTCCTCGACCTGCTTGCGCGAGGTGATGTCGCTGATCACCGCCACGTAATTGGTGATCTCGCCCAACGAATTGCGCACCGCGGCGATATTCTGCCAGCCGGCGAACATTTCGCCCGATTTGCGGCGATCCCAGATCTCGCCCTGCCATTTGCCGGTGGTGCGCAGGGCTTCCCACATGCGCTCATAGAAATCGCCGCCGTGACGGCCCGAGGACAGCACCTTGGGCGTCTTGCCCAGCACGTCCTCGGCCTCGAAGCCGGTGATCTCGGTGAAGGCCGGGTTGACGTGGACGATGTTGCAGCGGTCGTCGGTGACGAACAGGCCGTCGCCCGAATTCTCGAACACCGTGGCGGCCAGCCGCATGTGGTCTTCCAGCCGCTTGCGCTCGGTGACGTCCTCGACCACGGTGACGGTGAAGCGCACGTCGTCGCGGCGTTCATCATCGGCGTCGCGCACCGCGGTGACGGTCAGCCGCCCCCAGACGACGCGGCCGTCCTTGGCGATGTAGCGCTTGGTCAGGTTGTAGGAATCGCGCCCGCCGGCCCGCATCTCGTCGCGCAGCCTCTCGTTGCGGGCGAGATCCTCGGGGTGGCTGATGTCCTGGAACCGCCGGCCCACCAGCTCGCCCTCGTCATAGCCGACCATGGCGCAGAAGGCGGGATTGGCCTGGACGAAGCGGCCGTCGGCTTCCGACAGCACCACGCCCACGCCGGCATTCTGGAACACCGCGCGGAAACGGTCTTCCGACAGGCGCAGCGCCACCTCGACCCGCGAGCGTTCGATGGCGTAGCGGATGGCCCGGCGCAGCAGGTCGCCGTCGCCCGCCCCCTTGACCAGATAGTCCTGGGCGCCCTGGCGCAGCGCCTCGAGCGCCAGCATCTCGTCCTTGGTGCCGGTCAGCACCACCACCGGCACCAGCGGGCGCACCGCCTTGACCCGCGCCAGGGTGTCGAGGCCGAAGGAATCGGGCAGCGACAGGTCCAGCAGCACCACGTCCACATGCTCGCTCACAAGCTGGTCCAGGGCGTCGGACAGCCTGACCGCCTTCAGCACGCGGAAGGGATCGGCGGTTTCCTCCAGCAGGAACAGCTCGACCAGGCGGGCGTCGCCCGGGTTGTCCTCGACCACCAGAACGGTGCGGCGGCAGGACGGGCCAGCGGCCATGGCGCGGCCCCTCAGCGCGGCGGCAGCGTCACCACCGAGCACCAATATTCCTCTATGGAACGCACCACGGAGATGAAGCGGTCCAGGTCCACGGGCTTGGTGATGTAGCAATTGGCGTGCAGGTCATAGGACCGCATGATGTCCTGTTCGGCCTGGGAGGTGGTCAGCACCACCACCGGAATGCGGCGCAGTTCGGGATCGGCCTTCATCTCGGCCAGCACCTGGCGGCCGTCCTTGCGCGGCAGGTTGAGGTCCAGCAGCACCAGATTGGGGCGCGGCGCCTCGCCGAACGGCCCCTCGCGCCGCAGGTAAGTCATGGCCTCGACGCCGTCCACCACCACCTTGAGCCGGCTGGCCATGCGGCCTTCCTTCAACGCTTCCTGGGCCAGCCGCGCGTCGCCGGGATTGTCCTCGACCAGCAGGATATCGAAGGTTTCGGGGGCGGTTCGCAAGCTCACGGGGCGGCTCCTCGAGATCCCGGTGGGAGGATGACACCACGGACTATACTGGCGTTGGGACGCCTTGAAAACGCCCTTGGCATACCAAAAGCATGATACGTGTGAATTGGCCCTTCTCCGCGAGGTTGATTTCACGCGCTTCCGCGATCACCTGAGCAATGAACCAATCCATAATCGCGGGAGACGACCATGCGTACCCTTTCGACCGCCGCCGCCACCCTGTTGCTGCTGGCCGCGACGCCGGCCTTGGCCGCCAGCGTGAATATCCCGGTGAACGCCATCGACGCCAGCGGCGTCGGCCAGCCGATCGGCAGCATCGAAGCGCGCGACACCCGCCAGGGTCTGGCGCTGACGCCGAAACTGTCGGGCCTGCCCGCCGGCCCGCACGGCATCCACGTCCACCAGAACGGCGATTGCGGCGCCAAGGAGCAGGACGGCAAGCCGGTCGCCGGGCTGGCCGCCGGCGGTCATTACGACCCGCACGGCAGCGGCAAGCACCTGGGGCCGTGGCAGACCGGCGGCCATATGGGCGACCTGCCGGCGCTGGCGGTCACCGCCGACGGCACCGCCACCGAAACCCTGGTGGCGCCGCACCTCAAGGTGGCCGACCTCAAGGGCCGCGCCATCGTCATCCATGCCGGCGCCGACAATTACGCCGACGAACCCAAGCCGCTGGGCGGCGGCGGCGCGCGCATCGCCTGCGGCGTGGTCAAGTAGCGGTCGCGCCACATCCGGGCCGGGGGCGGAGCGCGGGTCCGTCACAGGACTAGATGACTTCCGCCCCCTCGTGGCAAAAGCGGCACAAACCGTTGAGATCGGCGATGGCCACGCTGTGGCCGTCCACCGCGACGCCGTGGCCGCGCAACTGGGCAAAGGCCCGCGACAGGGTCTCCGGCCGCACGCCGATGCGGGCGGCGATCACGCTTTTGTTGTGCGGCAGCCGCAGGATGACCGACCCGCGCCGCCGCCGGGTCAGCCCCAGCAAATACAGGGCCAGGCGCTGGCTGGCGCTCTTGAGCTTGAGGTCCTTGACCTCGCGCACCAGCATGCGGAAATGCCGCGCCATGGTCGCCAGCATGGCCAGCGACAGATCGGGCGAGGCGCGCAATTCGGCCATCAGCACGTCGCGCGGGATTTCCAGCAGCCGGCACGGCGACAGCGTCACCGCCCCCATCAGACAGGGGCGGCCGGTCAGCACGGCGGCGGCCAGGAACACCTCGCCCGCGTCCAGGATTTCCACCATGGTCTGTTCGGCCGGCCGGCCGTCGCCGTCGGGTTCGGCCGTGGCCAGCAGCCCCACCTGCCCCTCCAGCAGCACGTACAGGGCACCGGCCGGCTGCCCCTGGCTGAGCAGCGTGGTGCCACGCGGCACCCGGCGGGTAAGGGCGCCGGCCTGCACCCGCGCCAGCACGTCGGCGGGCAGGTCGGCAAGCAACGGCGCGATGACGTCGGTGCGGGTTTCCATGGATGCGCTTTTCCGTGTGGCGAGCCTGTCCATTCCACCCGTCGGCGACCCGGCCGGATTTGACCCCGATCAAGCCGCTTCTGCGCAAAGGGAGAAGGACCTTGCACCCAAAGAATAGGGTCGCCCGAAAAGAAATAGGCCGGGTCCGATTGAGGGGGGTATCGGACCCGGCCACCTGTACCCGGCGCGTTCGGCAGAGCGTCGTTGGGCATGACCCGAACATGACGCCAAATGCAGCCTGTTTCGTTGACTTCCGTCAACTGGCGGCGATTCTTCGCGCGGCCGCGATTTCTTGATCCTGGTCAAATCCCGCACGCACCGGGACGGCGCCCGGAACCTTCGCCGCGCCCCAGCGTTGGAACTGCGAGTGGACGGCGCGAGGTGGCCCATCGGCTTCCGGGCAGGTCCTCGCGGCAGTCCTTCCGCAGGCAATCAGGATCGGAGGAGCATCCATGCCGCTCGCCAGCCATTCCACGGCCACCATCGCCCAGGTCCTTTCGGGCATCGATTTCCCCGCCAACAAGCAGAAGCTGGTGGATTACGCCCAGCAGAACAATGCCGACCAGGAAGTGCTGGAGGCGATCAAGCAGATGCCCGAGGCCGAGTACACCAGCATGGCCGACGTGTTCAAGGGCGTGGGCCAAAGCAACAAGTAGGCCCGCACAAGGCCACGCGCCGAGAGCGGCCACGCGCCCGGCGAGCGGCGGCTGGTGTCCAGTCATCGCCCCTCGCCGCCGTGGCCGCCTCCCCCGTCCCCATGGCCGCCCGCCGTCCGGCCGTCAGCGTGTCCGGCTGTCAGGGTGCCTGGCCTTCGGCGCGGCGGAAGGGTCCGGCCTCGGCCAGGTCGGCCATGTGGGCGGCCACCGAGCGCCGTTCGGCCGCGACGGCGCGGGCCACCGCCTGGGCCAGACGGGGATTGGCGATCCAATGGGCGGAATGGGTGGCGGCCGGCTGGTAGCCCCGCGCCACCTTGTGTTCGCCCTGGGCGCCCGCCTCGACCCGGCCCAGCCGGTGGGCGATGGCGAAATCGAGCGCCCGGTAGTAACACGCCTCGAAATGCAGGAACGGCACTTCGCGGCCGGCGCCCCACGTGCGGCCGTATAGGGTGCCGCCGCCGGTGCCCTCCCGGCCTGGCGCGTGGCCCAGCATGTTGAAGGCGGCGGCCACCGGCCGGCCGTGATCCTCGACCCACACCAGCACCACGTCGCGCCCCAGGACCGAGGCCGACAGCAGCTCGAAGAACTCGCGCGTCAGGTAGGCCGATCCCCATTTGCGGTCCACCACCGCCTGATGGAAACGGTGAAAGGCATCCCAGTGGCGGGGCTTGACGTCGTCGCCCACCAGGGTGGCGATGGACAGGCCGGCCGCGGCGACCGCCGCGCGCTCCTTGCGCACCTGCTTGCGCCGGCGCGACGACAGCGCGCCCAGGAAATCGTCGAAGCTGTGGTAGCCGGCATTTTCCCAATGGTACTGGCAGCCCAGGCGGCGCAGGAACCCCGCCGCCTCCAGCGTCTCGGCCTGGGCCTGGTCGGGGAAGGTGACGTGCAGTGACGACACCCCCAGCGCGCGGGCGACCTCGATCATGCCGTGGGCCAGGCCGTCCGCCAGTTCGGGCGGCGCGTCGGGGCGCAGGCCCAGGCGCGGGCCGGTGACCGGGGTGAAGGGCACCGCGCATTGCAGCTTGGGATAGTAGCGGCCGCCCGCCCTGGTATAGGCTTCGGCCCAGCCCCAGTCGAACACGTATTCGCCATAGGAATGGGTCTTGAGGTACAGCGGAGCACAGGCCAGCACCTTGCCGTCGTCGTCCTTCACCACCAAATGGCGGGGCAGCCATCCGGTGTCGGCGGTGGCCGAACCCGAACTTTCCAGGGCGGCCAGAAAGGCGTGGCGGACGAACGGATTGCCCGCGCCCATGCAGGCGTCCCACGCCGCGGGGTCGATTTCGGCCATGCCGCCGGCCACATGGATGCTGGGCATCTGTCCTCCTTGTCCGCGCCTGGAAGGATGAACATGGCGGCACCGCCGGCCAATTCCAACCCACCGCCCGACCCGCCGCCACCGTCGCCATCGCGCGCCGGGCAACTGCGCCGCATGAAGCTGGTGGCCACCGGCCTGCTGGCCTTGATGTTCGCGCTGTTCGTCGCCGCCACCCTGTACCAGGACCGCTGGCCGGGGCTGGGCTACCTGCGCGCCTTTGCCGAGGCGGCCATGGTCGGCGCCATCGCCGACTGGTTCGCGGTGGTGGCGCTGTTCCGCCGTCCGTTCGGGCTGCCGATCCCGCACACCGCCATCATCGCCCGCAACAAGGACCGCATCGGCCGTTCGCTGGGCAATTTCATCGCCAACAACTTCCTGGCGCCCGGTCTGGTGGCGGCCAAGATGGACCAATGGGACACCGCCGGCCGGCTGGCCGGCTGGCTGGCCGATCCCGCCACCGCGACGCGCGTCGCCCACCGCGCCGCGGCCCTGGCGCCCCCCTTGCTGGACGCGCTGGACGACGAGGCGGCCGCCGCCTTCGCCCGCGCCACCATGACCCGCGCCCTGGGATCGGTGCAGGCGGCGCCGCTGGCGGCGCGCATCCTTTCGGTGCTGGTGGCGCGCGGCCATCACCAGGAATTGTTCGACCGCTTCCTGGACACCGCCGCCGACTTCCTGCTGCGCAACGAGGACACCATCCGCGAACGCGTCACCGACCGGTCGTGGAAATGGCTGCCGCGCTGGGTCGACCGCAAGCTGGCCGACAGGGTGATGGACGGGTCGCTCGATACCCTGGCCGAATTGCGCGACCCCGATCATCCGTGGCGCGCCCAATTCCAGGCGGCCACCCTGCGGCTGTGCGAGCGGCTGGCGCACGACCCCGCCCTGCGCGCCCAGGGCGAGGCGATCAAGGCCGAAACCCTGCGCCATCCGCTGGTCCAGGACACGCTGGATTCCGCGTGGGAGGAAGCCAAGGCGCGGCTGCGCGCCGGACTGGCCACGGACGAAAGCGTGCTGACCCCGGCCATCGAGCGTGCGCTGGCCGCCCTGGCCGACCGCCTGGCCCGCGACGACCACCTGCGCGCGGTGATGAACCGCTGGCTGCGGCGGGCGGTCGAACGCATGGTGGTGCCGCGCCGGGCCGAGATCGGCGAGTTCATCGCCGGGGTGGTGGAACGCTGGGACACCCGCACCCTGGTGGACAAGCTGGAGCTTCAGGTCGGGCGCGACCTGCAATACATCCGCATCAACGGCACCCTGGTGGGCGGGCTGGTGGGCCTGATCATCCACGCGCTTTCCCGCCTGTTGGGGTGATGCGCCGCCACCCGCCGGGGTCGGGGCGCGGACGCGCATGGCCCCATCGACAAAAGCGCTGACATAGAAGGGTTTATTCCGCCGCGCCGTTGATGGTATGGTCCGCGCCTCTTTTTCCGCACCAGGCCCCGAAGACCGTCGGACCATGACATCGGCATCCGCGCAGCCCGTCGATTTCGCCAGCCTTCCCCATGCCGAGCTTGCCGATGACGGCGGCCGCGCGGTGGAGGCGTCGCTGCTGGTCACCTCGGACATCGTCGGCGCGGTGGCGCAGGCGGTGGGGCAGAATTTCGCCGTCATGCCCACCGGCGGCCTGACCAGCGCCATCGGCTCGTTCGACTATCGGCAAGAGGCCGTCGGCGGCTTTGCCGGCGTCGCCGCCATCCGCCCCAAGGGCGCGCTGACGCCCGAACTGGCGCCGCCGGGCACCGCGCCCGAACAGTTGCTGACCCACCAGATCGCCATCGACCGCGCCGCCGGCCTGGTCGCGGTGGGCGCCGGCCTGACCTTCACCCAGGTCAACGCCGCCCTGGCCGAGCATGTCAGCCCCACCGCCCGCGTGCTGGTGGACCTGACCAGCATCGGCTCGGCCTATGTGGGCGGCGTGGTCGCCACCGGCGCCATGGGTCCCATGCGCATCCGCCCCAGCGCCACGCTGGACGGGGTGGTGCTGGCCGATGGCGGCCCCGCCCGCCTGCTGTCCGGCGAGGATCTGGATCTGGTCGAGGGGCTGCAGGGCTGGACCGGCATGGTGGCGACGGCGGTGTTCCGCTTCTACGAGGTGCCGGCCTCGGAATTCGGCCTGGTGCTGCCGGTGCAGGGGTCGGACGTGGATTCGGTGGCCGGCCTGCTGGCCTATCTGGACCCGTGGACGCGCATCAACCTGCCGGTCGCCGGCGGCCGGCTGGGCAACAACGACACCGTGGTCAACGGCGTCGAACTGGTCAGCCGGGACTCGTTGGAAGCGTTCATCGAGCACGCGCCCGAGCCGGCCCGCACCAAGGCCCAAGGATTGCTGCAATCGTGCGAATATGCCGGCGCCGACCAGTTGGCCTGCATCACCGGCTGGTCCGAGCAGAGCATCGACGACGTGCTGTTCTCGCTGATGGACCCCGAGACCGAGACCATCGGCGGCGTCATGATCGAATACGGCGTCGGCTTTTCCTCGGGCCAGGAAATGGAAACCTTCCGCGCCATCCGCGAGGGCGCGCCCGACATGGCCCGCACCAAGGCCCGCGTCAAGCCCGAGGGCAAGCTCAAGCCCTGGACCACCTCGACCGACATCAATCTGGCGGCGCCGTCGGACACCGGCGCCATTTCCGACGTGTTGGCGGCCTATGCGGATTACCGCACCTCGATCCGCGCCCTGGCGCGCGAGATGGCGCCCAGCGGCGTCGAGGTGGAGCTGTCCGCCTATGGCCACCTGCTGCCGCACGGTATCGACCCGCACCACCGCGTCACCGTCTTCGCCCCCGAGGGGCAGGAGGCCGCCCTGGCCGGCGCCCGTCAGGCGGTGCTGGCGTGCAAGCGCACGCTGATCCACGACCTTCTGCACGCCGCCGAGCGCGGCGGCAGCCGCATCACCGGCGGCGAGAAGGGCGTGCCTTCGCTGGTGGAGATCGCGCGTGCCGCCGGTGGCGAAAGCCGCCTGCCGGCCGAGCTGAAGACCCGGCTGGCGCGCGCCCGCGCCGCGGTGCAGGCCGCCCCCGCCAACTTCACCTTCCGCGCCCCGGCCGAACTGAAGGCCGCCGAATAGGCCGCTGGCCGGCGCTGCCTCCCCGCTTCATTGCCCGTGGCCCGCAGCCCTTGGCCGGCGCCATGCGCCCGTCAGGCATCACCCCCTCTTGTGCCCGCAAGAGGTAGTGCCCATGTCCAAAGTCCGGGAAGTCCAACGGTCCGCCGGCGGGCCTTCCCCACGGATCGCGGGTCCGAGCCCCCCGCGCCGTGCGCCTCTTCTTCCTTCGCCCGCCCGGCGGCGCCTGTGCCGTCATCCGCGCCGGCGGCGGGCGGAGGAAGAGAGGGGAATCCTCAGGTCGGGACGGACCCCAGGTCAGGATGGGCCTCAGGTCAGGATGGAATAGAACATCCGCGCCGAGGTGAAGCCCAGGAACAGGGCGAACACCCGCTTGAGCATCTTGGTGTCGAGGCGATGGGCCAGCCGTGCGCCCAGCGGCGCGCACAGCACCGAGGTGGGCGCGATCAGCGCCAGCCCGACCAGGCTGACGAAGCCCAGGCTGCCCGGCGGCAGATTGGCCGCGTTCCAGCCCCCCACCACAAAGCCCAGCACGCCCGGCACGCCGATCAGGAAGCCGGTGGCGGCGGCCGTGCCCACCGCCCGGTGCACCGGCGTGCCGTACATGGTCATCAGCGGCACGGTCATGGTGCCGCCGCCGATGCCCATCATGGCCGACAACGCCCCGATCGTGGTGCCGAGGGCGGCACGCGGCAGGCCGGTGGGCAGGCGATCGCCCAGCTTCCAGTTGGGATTGCCGAACGACAATTGCAGCGCCACCACCAGGGCGACCACCGCGAACACCGCCGTCAGCACCGGCCCCTTGACCAGGGCGGCCACCGCCGATCCCAGCAGGACGCCCAGCACGATCAGCGGGCCGTAGCCGCGCAGGAAGTCGCGGTCCACGGTGCCGCGCTTGTAATGGGCGCGGGCCGACGACCACGCGGTGGCGACGATGGTGGCCAGCGAGGTGCCCACCGCCACCTGCATGCGCACCGCTTCGTCCACCCCCAGGGTGGTGAACAGGTGGAACAGCACCGGGACCACCACGATGCCGCCGCCGACCCCCAGCAGGCCGGCGATGATGCCGGCCCCGGCGCCGGCGACCAACAGCAGGGCCGCGAAGGGAAGCAATTGGGAGATATCGGTCATGATGCAAGGCGGTATACGTGGTTTTCCACGCCGGTGCTAGAGTAGGCCCCTTGGGGATTTGGCTGGGGTGCATTGCATGGCCGAGGGGCCGACGCCGGAACAGCAGGCCGATTATCTTGTGCGCAAGTTGGAACAGACCATCCGCGACA
This sequence comes from Pseudomonadota bacterium, assembly GCA_023426365.1. Lineage (GTDB taxonomy): Bacteria > Pseudomonadota > Alphaproteobacteria > Rhodospirillales > Magnetospirillaceae > Magnetospirillum. Next base: position 14,406 of record JAFAAW010000146.1, on the reverse strand, counting down.
ACCGCACGGTCAAGGGGATGTCGTTCCGCACCTGGCAGGCCATCGCGCGCGAGGAGATCGTCAATGCCCTGCGCGCGGCGGAACGCCGCCATGCCGAACACGACCGCAACCTGGGGCGCGCCCTGCTGGTGGGGGCGGCGTCGCTGGTCAGCATCGGCTTCTGGGGCGCGGTGGTGGCGGTCGATCGCGCCTATGGCGGCATCGCCGCCCTGGTGGCGCTGGTGGCCGGCGCCGCCCTGTTCTTCGTCGGCGCCGAATGGGGCATCCGCCGCGTGGGCGGCGGCTGGTCCCGCCGCCGGCGGGCCGAGCGGCTGTCCAACATCGAGGATTTGGACCGGCGCATCAAACGAATGGAAGACGCGTTGCAGAAAAAGCACGACCACTTGAAGGAACGGCTGGAGAAGGTGGGGCCGCTATGAAGGGTCTGCTTGCCGCGATCGTCCTGGCCGCCGTCGTCGTGGCCTTAGGCACCCTGTCGCAATGGTCGTTGCGCCCCGTCGAGGCGCTGTTGCTGCTGGCCGACCTGAATTCGGGGGCCAACAACAGCCTGTTCAAGCGGGTCACGCCCCGCCCCGACCGCCAGCCGCTGTCCGTCGCCGTCGATGGGCGGCGCCTGAGCGGCGACCTGTACCTGCCGGCCGCCAAGGCCGGCGCCGGGCTGGTGCTGGTGCCCGGCGCCGCGCCCGAGGGCAAGGACGACCCCCGTCTGGTGGCGCTGGCCCAGGCGCTGGCGCGCGCCCGCTTCCTGGTGCTGGTGCCCGACATCGCCAATCTGCGCGCCCAGGAGATCGCCGCCGCCGACCGCCAGCCCATCCAGGACGCCGCCCGCTTCCTGCTGGACGAACGGCGCATGCCCGGCGTCGGCGTCGCCGCCATTTCCTATGCGGGCATTCCCGCCCTGCTGGCGGCGCTGGCGGAACCCGGCATCGATTTCGTGGTCGCGGTGGGCGCGCCCTATGACCTGACCGCCATCACCACCTTCTTCACCACCGGCTTCTTCCGCGACGGGCCGGGTCAGGACTGGCAGCGCGCCCAGCCCAACGCCTATGGCAAGTGGGTGTTCGTCAAGGCCAACGCCCGACGGCTGGACGACAGCGGCGACCGCGCCCTGCTGGCCGGCATCGCCGAACGCAAGATGGCCGACGACGCCGCCGATGTGGCCGACCTGACCGCCCGCCTGGGGCCGCAGGGCCGCGCGGTGATGGCGCTTTTGGACAACACCGATCCCGCGCAAGTGCCCGCCCTGATGGCCGCCTTGCCACCGCGCATCCGTGCCGAGATCGCCGCCATGGATCTGGCCCCGCGCGACCTGTCGCGGCTGGCGGCCAAGGTGTTCCTGATCCATGGCCGCGACGACCGCATCATCCCGTGGACCGAAAGCGCCGCCCTGGCCCGCGTGGCGCCGAAAACCGAGCTGACCCTGCTGGACAATCTGGCCCATGCGGACCTCAAGCCCGGACAGGCGGCCGATGCCTTCGCCCTTTGGCGGGTCGTCACACATCTCCTGGCCGAGAGGGACGCCTTGGCCGAGCGGCGCCCATGACAGGCAGCCATTATGCATGTTAGGGTTGCCTGACAAGCTCCCCGCCGCAGAGGGGGCCTTCCAGACAGGGAGTAACCGCCATGCCCCCGTCCGTTCTGGTCGTTGATGACGAACCCAATATCGTCCTTTCCCTGGAATTCCTGCTCAAGCAGGTGGGGTATGACGTCCGCGTGGCCCGCGACGGCGAACAGGCGCTGGACTCCATCGCCCAGGCCAAGCCCGGGCTGGTCCTGCTTGACGTCATGATGCCCAAACGCGACGGCTATGACGTGTGCCAGACCATCCGCGCCAATCCCGACTGGGCCGATGTGCGGGTGATCATGCTGACCGCCAAGGGCCGCGACGTGGAACGGGAAAAGGGCCTGGCGCTGGGCGCCGACGAATACATCACCAAGCCGTTTTCCACCCGCGACGTGGTCGAGAAGGTGCGCCAGTTCCTGGGCGCGCCCTAGCCGCTTTTCCCTCTTCCTCTCCGTCAGGAGGGCGCCATGAGCGAACGGACGCAAAACGGTCTGGTGTCGTCGCTGGCCGCGGCCTGGGCCGCGCTGGTGGCCCATCGCGGCCCTGAGCCGACGGCGGCCCCGCCGCCGCACCCCGACGAGGATTTCGCCCGCGCGGCCGCCCAGGCCGGGCGCCACCGCGCCTGGATCGACGCCTGTCTGGCCGATCTGGACGAGGGCGTGGTGGTCTGCGGCGCCGACCACCACATCCTGCACGTCAACGCCGCCGCCCGCCGCCTGCTGGACGATGCGGAAGGGCTGGCGCCGGGGCGGGCGCTGTTCGCCCTGCTCAGCCGCGAGCCGGTGCTGCGGGCGCTCGACATGGCGCTGGCCCCCGGCGCCCCGCGCTCGGTGGCCTTCGCCGGCGCCACCCTGGATGCCCGCCGGCTGGCGCATGGCCGGCTGACCGTGGTGCGCCAGGGGACGGCCTTCGCCGGCTATGTCCTCGCCCTCAACGACCCGGCCCGCAATGCGGAATTGCTGGCCCAGGACAATGCCCTGCGCCGCCAGTTGGCCCGCGACCTGCGCCAGCCGCTGGCCAATATCCGCGCGGCGGCCGAGACCATGGCCGCCTATCCCGGCATGGGCACGCGCGAACGCGCCGCCTTCGACCGGGTGGTGCTGGAGGAATGCGACACCCTGACCACCCGCGTCGCCACCCTGGAGGCCCAGGCGGAGCGGCGCCAGCAGGTGCGCTGGCCGCTGGCCGACCTGTATTCCCAGGACGTGTTCAACGTGCTGGCGCGCCACGCCGCCGGCTTCGGCCTGATCCTGTCCATGCAGGGCATCCCGCTGTGGCTCAAGGGCGACGGCCGCGCCCTGCCCCGCGCCCTGGCCGTGCTGGTGGCCGGGCTGGCGGAAAAGACCGGGCGCACCCGCTTCGACCTGGAAGCCCTGCTGTCGGACCGCAACGTCACCCTGGACATCGCCTGGGTGGGCAAGGCGGTGCCGTCGGCCGACATCGAGGGCTGGCTGGACCGCCCGCTGGAGACCGGCGTGGACGGCGAGACCGTGCGCGACGTGATGGAACGCCATAATTCCGAACCGTGGAGCCAAACCTTACGCAACGGCACCACCGTGCTGCGCATCCCCCTGCCCGCCCCCGACCGTCCGCAATTCACCGCCGACGACGCCCGCCTGCCGTCGCGCCCCGAAATCCACGACGCCGCCATCCTGCGCGCCCATGCCGCCACCGGCGGCTTGGGCGATCAACCGCTGGACCGGCTGGTCATGGTGGCGTTCGAGGTGGAAACCACCGGCCCGCACCCGGATCGCGGCGACGCCCTGGTGCAGTTGGGGGCGGTGCGCCTGGCCGATGGGCGGGTGATGGTGGGCGACACCTTCGCCCGCCTGATCGATCCCGGCCGCCCCATCCCGCCCGAGGCCACGCGGCTCCATCGCGTCACCGATTCCATGGTGCGCGGCAAGCCGCCGGCCGATCTGGTGCTGCGCCAGTTCAGGGAATTCGCCGGCAGTGCCGTACTGGTCGCGCACAACGCCGCCTTCGACCTGTCGTTCCTGCGCGCGGCGGCGGCGGCCCCATTGGGCAATCCGGTGCTGGACACCCTGCTGCTGGCGCTGGTGGCCGACCCCGACGGCGATCCGGTGCTGCCGGCGCTGGCCCGCCGGCTGGGGGTGACGCCCGACCCGCATCCGTCGGCCTTGGGCAACGCGCTGACCACGGCCGAGGTACTGTCGCGCCTGCTGCCGCTGCTGGCGGCGCGCGGCATCCGCACGCTGGATCAGGCCATGGCCGCCCAACTGGCCCTGGTGGGCGGGCTGTAGCCACCATGGCCCGCGCCCCCCGCCGCCCGCGCCCCAGCAGCACCCGCGAACGGCTTGCCGCCGCCTTCCTGCTGGGTTTGCTGCTGTTCATGCCGCCGCTGTTGGCGGTGGCGTCGCGGGCGGTGACGGTGGCGGGCATTCCGTTGCTGTATCTGTGGCTGTTCGGCGGCTGGCTGGCGCTGATCGCGGTGCTGGCGCTGGTGGTGGAGGTGTCGCGCGACCCGGGGGAACCGCCATGAACGGCCCGCTGATCGCCGCCATCTCGTTTGCCTATCTGTCCCTGCTGTTCGCCATCGCCTGGATCGGCGACCGGCGGGCGGAACAGGGCCGCTCGCTGATCGCCAATCCGCTGACCTATGCGCTGTCCATCGCCGTCTATCACACCAGTTGGACCTTCTACGGCAGCGTCGGCCGCGCCGCCACCGAAGGCATCGGCTTCTTGCCCATCTATCTGGGGCCGACGCTGATGGCCTGTCTGTCGGCGGTGGTGCTGCTCAAGATGGTGCGCATCGGCAAGCGCCACCGCATCACCTCGATCGCCGACTTCATCTCGGCCCGCTATGGCAAATCGGGGCTGGTGGGCGGGCTGGTGACGGTGATCGCGGTGGTGGGCGTGATGCCCTACATCTCCTTGCAGCTCAAGGCGGTGTCCACCACCTTTTCCGTCCTGCTGACCTGGCCCGACGCCGATGCCGGGCCGCCGCTGTCCATCCTGGGCGACAGCGATCTTTTGGTAGCGTGCACCCTGGCGGCCTTCGCCATCCTGTTCGGCACCCGCCACATCGACGCGTCCGAGCATCACGAGGGCATGGTCGCCGCCATCGCCTTCGAATCGGTCGCCAAGCTGGTGGCGTTCCTGGCGGTGGGCGTGTTCGTCACCTATGGCCTGTATGCCGGGTTCGGCGACGTCTTCACCCAGGGCGCGGCGCGGCCCGAGATCGCGCGGCTGTTCACCATGCCGTCGCCCGCCGCCTATGGCGACTGGGTGGCCCTGACCGTGCTGTCCATGCTGGTCATCGTCTGCCTGCCGCGCCAGTTCCAGGTCAGCGTGATCGAGAACGTGGACGAGCGCCACGTCGCCCGTTCGGTCTGGCTGCTGCCGCTTTACATGTTCCTGATCAACCTGTTCGTGCTGCCCATCGCGGTGGCGGGGCGGCTGGCCTTTGGCGACACCATCAACCCCGATCTTTACGTGCTGGCGCTGCCCCTGGCCCACGGGTCGCAGGGACTGGCGGTGGTGGCGTTCCTGGGCGGGCTGTCGGCGGCGGCCAGCATGGTGATCGTGGAAACCATCGCCCTGGCCACCATGGTGTGCAACGACCTGGTCATGCCGGTGCTGCTGCGCATCCGCTGGCTGGGTCTGGCGCGGCGGTCCGACCTGTCGCGGCTGCTGCTGTCCATCCGCCGCTGGACCATCGTGGCGGTGGTGGCGCTGGGCTATGCCTATGTGCGGCTGATCGGCGAATCCTATGCCCTGGCGTCGATCGGGCTGGTCAGCTTTTGCGCCGCCGCCCAGTTCGCGCCCGCCCTGATCGGCGGGGTGCTGTGGAAGGGGGCGACCGAAAAGGGCGCGCTGGCCGGGCTGTCCGCCGGCTTCGTGGTATGGCTCTACACCCTGCTGCTGCCGTCGCTGGCGCGCTCGGGCTGGATACCGCGCGCCTTCGTCGACACCGGCATCTTCGGGCTGGACCTCCTGCGCCCCTATGCCCTGTTCGGGCTGAGCGGCCTTGAGCCGGTCACCCATTCGCTGGTGTGGAGCCTGCTGGCCAATCTGGCCGCCTATATCGGCGTGTCGCTGCTGACCACCCACAGCGCCATCGAGCGCATCCAGGCGTCGCTGTTCGTCGATGCGCTGCGCCCCGACGGCGGACGCGGCGGCCAGCATTTCTGGCGCGGCACCGCCCGGGTCGAGGAATTGCGCGCTTTGGCCATCCGCTTCGTCGGCCGCGAGCGGGCCATGCGCGCCTTCGACGATTGGGCGCGGGCGCGCGGCGTCGATCTGGACCGCCTGCGCGAGGCGGATTCCAGTCTGGTGGCGCTGGCCGAACATCTGCTGGCCGGGGCCATCGGCACCGCCTCGGCCCGCGTCATGGTCGCCTCGGTCGCCAAGGGCGAGACGGTGGGCCTGGACGAAGTGATGGAGATCCTGGACGAGGCCAGCCAGATCCTGGCCTATTCGCAGAAGCTGGAGGCCGCCACCGCCGAACTGAAGGAGGCCAACGAGCGGCTGAAGGAGCTTGACCGCCTCAAGGACGATTTCATGAGCACGGTGACGCACGAATTGCGCACGCCGCTCACCTCGATCCGCTCGTTCTCGGAAATCCTGTTCGACAATCCGGGGCTGGACGAGGCCCAGCGCCAGCATTTCCTGTCCATCATCATCAAGGAAAGCGAGCGGCTGACCCGGCTGATCAACCAGGTTCTGGACATCGCCAAGATCGAATCGGGCCGCATGAGCTGGAATTGGGAGGAAACCAGCCCCGCCGCCGTGGTCGCCGACGCGGTCGCCGCCACCAGCGGCCTGTTCGAGGAAAAGGGCGTGGTGCTGGAAACCGACCTGGCGCCGCTGCCGCCCATGGTCACCGACCGCGACAAGCTGATGCAGGTGGTCATCAACCTGCTGTCCAACGCCGTCAAGTTCGTCGAACCCGGACAGGGCCGGGTGCGCGTCACCCTGGCGGCCGAGGGCCGCGGCCTGCGCGTCACCGTGGCCGACAACGGCCCCGGCATCCCCGCCTGGGCGCGCCACATGGTGTTCGAGAAGTTCCTGCAGGTGGGCGACACCCTGACCGCCAAGCCCCAGGGCACCGGCCTGGGGCTGGCCATCTCCAGAAGCATCGTCGAGCGCCTGGGCGGGCGCATCTGGGTCGAGGGCGAGGAAGGCCGGGGCGCGGTGTTCGCCTTCGTCATTCCCGGCGGCGTCCCGGCGGGGTTGTGAGACGGCGGCCGATGGGGCATAACCCATGTGATCGCCCCATTACTCCTGGAGAGCATGGCCATGCCGGTTTCCGGCCGCCTTATCGCCGTCGCCCTGACGCTGGCCTTCGGTTCCGCCCACGCCGCCGAGCCGGCCCAGGACCCGCTGACCACCCCCAATTCGCCGCTGTACCAGCCCGGCCCCGACGTGCGCGCCCAGGTGCGCGAGGTGATGGGCGCGCGGCCCGCCACCCGCACCGTGGCGCCGCCCGCCGCCGAGCCGGCGCCGGCCGCACTGCCCGAGCTGGGCGGCGACAACCCGGTGCCGCGCGGCCTGATCGCGGTGGCCCAGCGCGAGCTGGGGGCAATGGGCTATGATCCCGGCCCCGTGGACGGCCGCATGGGACCCAGGACGCGCAAGGCGCTGATCGCGTTTCAGACCGACAAGGGGCTGCCCGCCGACGGCCGGCTCAGCTTCGACCTGCTGGCCAAGCTGATGGTGCGCCCGGCGCCCGAGGTGGCCCCGCCGCCGCCGCCGCCGCCGCCGGCCCCGCCGCCGCTCGCCCAATGGAGCCTGCGCCGCAGCCTGGGCAAGACCGTTCATGCCCATTCGGGTGATCTGGTGGGCACGGTGGGCGGCTTCGTCGTCGGCCCCGACCGCGTCATCGCCGCCATGGTGATCCACACCACCAACGGCTACGGCACCCACCAGGGCAAGGCGGTGGTACCGTTCGCCCAGGTCGGCCACGCCATCACCCGCGCCGCCGTCATCCTGCCGCTGCCGGCGCAAAAGGCGCTGCCGCTGCGCGACAAGCCGCAGAAGGTGGCGCTGGCGGACGGCCAATGGCTGCTGGAGGCGCCGGCCGACCCCGATGCGGACGTGACCGCCGATACCGACGGCAAGCTGCTTGGCCCGGCCGCGGCCAAGTGAGCGCGCCCTTCTATGACGTGGTGGTCATCGGTGCCGGCGCCGCCGGGCTGATGGCCGCCGCCATCGCCGGCAATCGCGGCCGCCGCGTGCTGGTGCTGGACCACAACGAAAAGCCCGGCGCCAAGATCCTGATCTCGGGCGGCGGGCGCTGCAACTTCACCAACCGTTTCGCCACCGCCGACCGCTATCTGTCGGCCAATCCCCATTACGCCAAATCGGCGCTCAAGCGGTTCACGCAAAACGATTTCATCGATCTGGTGAAGCGCCACCGCATCGCCTTTCACGAGCGCGAACTGGGCCAGTTGTTCTGCGACGAAACCTCGGCCCACATCGTCAACATGCTGATGGCCGAATGCGGCGCCGGCTCGGTGGATTTCCGCCTGGGCGTCCGGGTCAGCGAGGTGGAGGGCGACGGCCCCTTCACGATGGCGACCGAGGCCGGGCCGGTGAGCGCCGCCAATGTGGTGGTCGCCACCGGCGGCCTGTCCATCCCCAAGCTGGGGGCCAGCGGCTTCGCCCATCATCTGGCCCGCCGCCTGGGTCTGGGGGTCACCGAACTGCGCCCGGCCCTGGTGCCGCTGACCTTCACCGCCGCCGACCTGGATTTCATGCGCGCGCTGACCGGCATCGCCGTGGACGCGGTGGTGTCGTGCGGCAAGACCCGCTTCCGCGAGGCGGTGCTGTTCACCCACCGCGGCCTGTCGGGTCCGGCCATCCTGCAAATCTCGTCCTATTGGCGCGAGGGCCACGAGGTGGTGGTCAACCTGGCCCCCGACACCGATGCCGCCGGCTGGCTGGTCGAGCGCAAGGCCGGCCGCCCCAAGGCCGAGGCCAAGACCGTGCTGGCGGAACTGCTGCCGGCCCGTCTGGCCGAGGGGCTGGTGGAACGGTGCGGTCTGTCCGAGCGGCGCATGGCCGACCTGCCCAACAAGGCGCTGGCCGAGCTGGGGCGCCTGGTCAATGCCTGGACGCTGAAACCCGCCGGCACCGAAGGCTATCGCACCGCCGAGGTCACCCTGGGCGGCGTCGCCACCGACGGCCTGTCGTCCAAGACCATGGCCGCCAAGGCTCATCCCGGCCTTTACTTCGTGGGCGAGGCGGTGGACGTCACCGGCTGGCTGGGCGGCTACAACTTCCAATGGGCGTGGTCCAGCGGCTGGGTGGCCGGGATGGAGGTTTGATTTTCCATTGACTCCCACGGGGGCGCCCCCCTATAAGCACCGCTTCATTCCCGAGAATGTTGGGTGACGTGTGTGTTCACCACGCCTCCGGCTTGCCGGGCAGGGACTATCGGGACAAACCCCAACCGGCATCAGCCGGGACAGTTCGAGGACTTGAGATGACCAAGCGCGCTGAAGCGAAATTCAAGATTAACCGCCGCCTGGGCGTGAACCTGTGGGGCCGCGGCAAGAGCCCGCTGGCTCGCGGCAAGGAGAACCCGCCCGGCCAGCACGGCGCCCGCCGCAAGAAGCCGTCCGACTTCGGCACCCAGTTGATGGCCAAGCAGAAGCTGAAGGGCTATTACGGCAACATCTCGGAAAAGCAGTTCCGCAAGCTCTATGACGAGGCCGTGCGCCGCCGTGGCGACACCTCCGAGAACCTGATCGAGCTGCTCGAGCGCCGCCTCGACGCCGTCGTCTACCGCATGAAGTTCGCGGTGTCGCCGTTCCAGGCCCGCCAGATCATCAACCATGGTCACATCCAGGTGAACGGCAAGCGCGTCAACATCCCGTCCTATCAGGTCAAGGATGGCGACGTGATCCAGGTGAAGTCCAAGTCCAAGGACCTGGCCATCATCGTCGAGGCCGCCGGTTCGACCGAGCGTGACATCCCCGAATACCTGACCGTCGATCTGAAGGACATGAAGGGTTCGTTCGTCCGCGCCCCCAAGCTGGCCGACGTTCCGTACCCGGTCCAGATGGAACCGAACCTGGTCATCGAATTCTACTCGCGCTAATCAGCGCGGCAGGTTCGAAGCCCGTATGCAGCGCCCCGGCCATTGGCCGGGGCGTTTTGCTTTGACCGGGATGATAAGGGCCGCCGGGATGAAAGACCGGCGCCGCCGTGGCGGGATCAGGCCGGGCGCACCAGGGTGAAATGAAAGGTGGCGCCCTCGCCCGGGCGGGTTTCCAGCCAGATGCGGCCGCCATGACGTTCCACGATGCGCCGGCAGATGGGCAGCCCCATGCCGGTGCCCGGCCGCTCGCTGCCGTGCAGGCGCTGGAACACCATGAAGATGCGGTCGGCCTCGCCCACCGGCACGCCGACGCCGTTATCGGCGATTTGGAAATGCCAGCCGCCCTCCACCTCGGAGCCGTCGATGGCGATCACCAACGGGCGCTCGGGGTGGCGATAGCACAGGGCATTGTCCACCAGATTGGCGAACAGGCGGGGCAGCATGGCGCCGTCGGCCATGACCACCGGCATGGCGCCGACGCGGATGTCGGCCATGGCGTCGGCCGCGGCGTCGGCCAATTGGGCCAGCGCCGCATCCAGCGCGGCGCGGCTGTCGCAGCCGGAGCGGGCCAGCGCGGCATGTGCAAGTCCGGCATAGTCAAGCAGATCGTCCGTGAGGGTATGCATGCGGCGCGCGCCCGTGGCCATGAAGGCCAGGAACTGTCTGGCATCCTCGTCCAGATGGCCGCCATAGCGGCGCGACAGCAACTGGGCATAGGCATGGACCGTGCGCAGGGGTTCGCGCAGCTCGTGCGATACCACCTGGATCAGCAGGTCCATTTCCGCCTTGGCACGCGCCAGTTCGGCGGCGGTGTGCCGCAACATGTCCGCCACCAGCCGGGCATCCCGGGGGGAAGGGTCGCCACCATCGGCCGGCGGGCCAAGCACGTCCGCGCCACACTCTTTCATGCGCAACTTCCCCCACGTAATGCAACGCCAAGTATCGATTTCCTGCGACTAATGATCAATCGAGAAAGACGCAGCCCAACCATGTCTCAGCCGGGCAGCAGCTTTCCGCGCATCAGGTGAAGGGGCACGATTGCGGCCGCGAGCCTTCGCGGATCGGCAGGCAAAACACCGCGGTGGCCGCCAGGTCCCCGGCGTCGGGGGGCCGCACCAGGGCCGCGCGGCCGGGCACCACATGGCCCAGCACGGCATGGCTGGCGGCGGCGCTGGTGGGCCAAGGGCAAGCAAAAAGGGCCGCCCCAAGGGGCGGCCCTTTGATCATCGGTCAGGACCGGGGATCACGCGGCGGTGGCGACGCCCTTTTCCGCCAGCAGCGCCTTCAATTCGCCATTGGCGGCCATCTCGCGCACGATGTCGCAGCCGCCGACGAACTCGCCCTTCACATAAAGCTGCGGCAGGGTCGGCCAGTTGGTGAACTGCTTGATGCCTTCGCGGAGCGACGGATCCACCAGGATGTCGATGCCCTTGAACTTGACGCCGAGATCGGTCAGCACCTGCACCACGGCGGCGGAAAAGCCGCACTGCGGGAACATCGGGGTGCCCTTCATATAGAGAACGACGTCGTTCTCGGTGATGTCCTGCTTGATACGCTCGAAAACGGGGTTGGTCATGTGTCAGCCGTCCACCAAATTGGAATTGATCTAACATAGGATGAGCACCATCCCGGTGCAACGCACGCGATGCCCACTCCACCGTCCCGACCGCATGTAAGCACGACCGCCCCGGGAACGCCAGTATCACCGGCGAAGGAATGCGCCTTATGCATATAACACATGATTTGTGTTGTACGCGTTTCATATTGCACTTGCCGCATGTTGAAACTTAGCCTGTGCGGCAATCCATCCCATTGCCGCAGGTAGACATGAGCAACGCCACTTCGCCGGGGGCCATCGCCATCCCGGCTCCCTCCCTGCCGAACATCAAATCCCTGCCCCTGCTTGCCGCCGGCCTGCTGCTGGCGGCGGGGGCGTGGTATCTGGCCGACACCGTCAGCGGCAAGCAGGCGGCCCTTTATCTGATCGGCGCGCTGATGGGCGCCACCCTGTACCACGCCGCCTTCGGCTTCACCTCGTCGTGGCGGGTGTTCATCGCCGACGGCCGCGGCGCCGGCCTGCGTGCCCAGATGCTGATGCTGGCCATCGCCTGCGCGCTGTTCTTCCCCGCCCTTGCCAGCGGCCAGTTGTTTGGCGCGCCGGTCACCGGCCTGGTGGCTCCGGCCGGCGTGTCGGTGCTGGTCGGCGCCTTCGTGTTCGGCATCGGCATGCAATTGGGCGGCGGTTGCGCCTCGGGCACGCTCTACACCGCCGGCGGCGGCAACACCCGCATGGTGGTGACGCTGGCCGCCTTCATCCTGGGGTCGGTCATCGCCACCGCGCATCTGCACTGGTGGGCGGCGCTGCCGGCGCTGGCGCCCACCTCGCTGGTCAAGGAACTGGGGGCGGCGCCCGCGCTGGCGCTCAATCTGGCCGTGTTCGCCGCCATTGCCGCCGCGACCGTCGTGGTCGAACGCAAGGTCCATGGCCGCCTGATCCGCAAGGACGGCGCCGCCGGCTGGGCGCGGCTGCTGCGCGGCCCGTGGCCGCTGGTGGCCGGCGCCGTGCTGCTGGCGCTGCTCAACTTCGCCACCCTGGCGCTGGCCGGCCGGCCGTGGGGCGTGACCTCGGCCTTCGCATTGTGGGGGGCCAAGGCGTCGCTGGTCCTGGGCATCGACGTGACCGCGTGGCCGTTCTGGCAGTCCGCCGCCAACAAGGCCGCCCTGGCCGCGCCGGTGGCCAGGGACATCACCAGCGTCATGGATATCGGCATCATGGTCGGCGCCCTGGCCGCCGCCGCCCTGGCCGGCAAGTTCGCCCCCGTGTGGAAGCTGCCCGCCCGCTCGCTGGTGGCGGCGGTGATTGGCGGCCTGCTGCTGGGCTACGGCTCGCGTCTCGCCTTCGGCTGCAACATCGGCGCCTATTTCTCCGGCATCGCCTCGGGCAGCCTGCACGGCTGGCTGTGGCTGGCCGCCGCCTTCGCCGGCAACGCGGCCGGCACCCGCCTGCGGCCGCTGTTCGGACTGGACGTGGAACGCACCCCGCGCGAAACCGGCTGCTGACAGCAAAAGGGCCGGCGCAGCGCCGGCCCTTTCCTACTTGGCCCAGTCGGGCGCGTTGTCAGGCGTCGCGGTCTGCAGCGCCAGGGCGTGCAACTCGCCGCCCATCTTGCCCTGCAAGGCGCCATAGACCATCTGGTGCTGCTGCACCCGGCTCTTGCCCTTGAATGCCTCGGACACCACCAGGGCGGAGTAATGGTCGCCGTCGCCGCGCAGATCCTCGATCACCACGCGGGCGTCGGGGAACGTTTCCTTGATCATGCGTTCGATGTCACCGGCTTCCATGGGCATGGGGGAACTCCTGTCTGAATGGGGCGGGGGCAGTCATTGTGCCCGCTTCGCCAAGCGAACGGAAGCAGCCTTACCGGAGTTGTCGTCGGATGATTTCCACTTTACGGGCAAGCTGCTCAAGCGGAAGGTGCTCCACCCCCATGAACTCCATCTTTAGGAGCGACAACGTTTTGGTTTCCGGCAATGCCGAGGTCGGCAGAACGAAGAACCGCCATTGAGCCGGGTCGCGATGGTCTGCGCTTTGATCGACGACCGGATGCCACGCGAAAACGTAGATGTCCGCGTAGCGGCCAACCCTGGGCACCCAGGTCGTTCCGTCCTGCCATTCTCCGGTCCTTGGGCTGATATCCCATCTGGGGCGCGGCGATGCCGCCATCTTCCAACTTTGTCTCAGCGCGGTTTGCTTTACTTCCAGCCGCGTGCCATCCGCATGCCGGAAATCATGCGATGAATAATCGCCCGAACACCAGTTCCAGCCACTGGTTTCCTCATCGCCAAGAGCCTCAGCCACCATGGCCTCAACCAGAATCGAACGATGAACGTTCATCACCAGAGACTTGCCGAACATGGCATGTACGGCTCTATGCTTGACCACATCCGCCAAAGACATATCACGCCACCGTGAAAATCAATTCTAGGTGGCATTAAAGCACACCTTAGCGGCGCGGCCACGCGTACAGCGCCACCCCGCCCCAGATGGCGGCGAAGGTGACGGCGTGGGCGGGGGTGAACACCTCGCCCAGGGCGAACACCGCCACCAGCATCTGCACGGTGGGGTTCATGTACATCATCAGCCCGATGGTGGAGAGCTTGAGCCGCCGCGCGCCATAGGCGAAAAGCGCCAGCGGCACCGCCGTGACCGGCCCGGCCAGGGCCAGCAGCGCGAGCGTGGTTCCCCCCATGTCCGGCCCCACACCGCCGCCTTGGACCACCAGGTACAGCACCGCCAGCGGCGCCAGCCACACGGTTTCCACCACCAGCCCGGCCAGCGCCGGCACGGCGATGGTCTTGCGCAGCAGGCCATAGGCGGCGAAGCTGACCCCCAGGCCCAGCGCCACCCACGGCACGCCGCTGCCATGCGAGATCTGCCAGCCCACCCCCACCGCCACCAGCGCCACGGCGCCGGCCTGGCGGCGCGTCATCGCCTCGCCCAGCAGGACGCGGCCCAGCAGCACCGAAACCAGCGGATAGATGTAATAGCCCAGACTGGCCTCGAGCGCGCGGCCATGGGCGACCGACCACACGAACAGGCCCCAATTGACGGCGATGGCCAGCGCGGACGCCCCCAGCCGCAGCACCGCCGAGCGGTCGGCCCACAGCGGCCGCAGGTCGCGCAGGCCGCCCAGCGCCGCCATCAGCACCAGCGCGAACACGGCCCCGCCCAGCACGCGGTGGGCCAGCACCTCGGCCGCCGGCACGTCGCCCA
>JAFAAW010000113.1 GCA_023426365.1 Pseudomonadota bacterium | reverse complement strand
GCGTTGGCCCGATCCAGAGTGTCGGCCAGGATCTGAGCCTTCTGGTTGCCCTCGGCTTCGGCCAGGTGCTCGAAGCTTGCGGCCAGCGCGAGGAACTCGCCCAGCGAATCCCAGCGCAGGTAGTTTTCCTCGACGAGCTGCTGCACGTGCTTGGGCGCGGAGCCTCCGGCGCCGGTCTCGAACAGTCCGCCACCGGCCATGAGCGGCACGATGGACAGCATCTTGGCGGAGGTGCCGAGTTCCAGGATGGGGAACAGGTCGGTCAGGTAGTCGCGCAGCACGTTGCCGGTCACCGAGATGGTGTCCTGGCCCTTGCGGATGCGCTCCAGCGAGAACTTGCAGGCTTCCTCGGGCGGCAGGATGCGGATGTCCAGGCCCTTGGTGTCGTGGTCGCCCAGATACTTCTCGACCTTGGCGATGATCTGGGCGTCGTGGGCGCGCTTGGCGTCCAGCCAGAACACCGCCGGGGTGTTGGACAGGCGGGCGCGGGTGACGGCCAGCTTGACCCAATCCTGGATCGGCGCGTCCTTGGTCTGGCAGGCGCGGAAGATGTCGCCCTTTTCCACCGGCTGCTCCAGCAGCACGGCGCCCGAGGCGGCGTCCACGATGCGGACGGTGCCGTCGGCCGGGACCTCGAAGGTCTTGTCGTGGCTGCCGTATTCCTCGGCCTTCTGGGCCATCAGGCCCACGTTGGGAACGCTGCCCATGGTCTTGGGATCGAAGGCGCCGTTCTTCTTGCAATCCTCGATCACCGCCTGATAGACGCCGGCATAGCAGCGGTCGGGAATGATCGCCTTGGCGTCCTGGAGCTTGCCGTCCTTGTTCCACATGCCGCCCGAATCGCGGATCATGGCCGGCATGGAGGCATCGACGATCACGTCCGACGGCACGTGCAGGTTGGTGATGCCCTTGTCGGAATTCACCATGGCGACGGCCGGGCCATTGGCATAGGCGCTCGCGATGTCGGCCTCGATGGCGGCCCGCTTGTCGGCCGGCAGCTTGTCCAGCTTGGCCAGCAGGTCGCCGAAGCCGTTGTTCACGTTGACGCCGATTTCCTTGATGGCGTCGGCGTGCTTCTCGAACACGTCCTTGAAGAACACGGTGACGGCATGGCCGAACATGATGGGGTCCGAGACCTTCATCATGGTCGCCTTGAGGTGCAGGCTCAGCAGCACGCCCTGCTTCTTGGCGTCCTCGATCTGCTCGGCATAGAAGGCGCGCAGCGCCTTGGTGCTCATCACCGCGGCGTCCACCACCTCGCCGGCCTTCAGCGCGGTCTTCTCCTTGAGAACGGTGGTGGTGCCGTCCTTGCCGGCCAGTTCGATGCGCACGGTGGTGGCGTCGGCCACGGTCACCGACTTTTCGCTGCCGTAGAAGTCGCCGGCGCTCATATGCGACACGTGCGACTTCGAGGAGGCTTCCCAGGCACCCATCTTGTGCGGGTTGTTGCGGGCGTATTGCTTGACCGCGCCGGCGGCGCGGCGGTCCGAGTTGCCCTCGCGCAGGACCGGGTTCACGGCCGAACCCAGCACCTTGCCGTAGCGCGCCTTGATGTCCTTCTCGGCGTCGGTCTTGGGGTCCTCGGGGTAATCGGGGATGTTGAAGCCCTGGGACTGCAATTCCTTGATCGCGGCCTTGAGCTGCGGCACCGAGGCGCTGATGTTGGGCAGCTTGATGATGTTGGCTTCCGGCTTGAGCGTCAGTTCGCCCAGCTCGGTCAACTGGTCGCCGATGCGCTGCTCGGGCTTCAGGTTGTCGGGGAAATTGGCCAGGATGCGGCCGGCCAGCGAGATGTCGCGGGTCTCCACCGTGATGCCGGCGGCCTTGGTGAAGGCCTGGACGATCGGCAGCAGGGAGTAGGTTGCGAGCGCAGGCGCCTCGTCCACCTGGGTCCAGATGATTTTCGCTTCGGTCATTCTCTTGTGGTCCCCGTTTGAAGCCAATCGGAAGGGTCCGCTGGAGTGTGCGCCACTCTTCTCCGGACAGCCGGGGACGATAGCATTGCGTGCGACGAACGCAAGCCGGAAAGCACCACCTTGGTGTGGGAAACGGGTGGGGTGGACTTTGGTCCAGCCCCACCCGGACGGTCAGAACCGGCGCGGCTCGCCGTGGCGGCTGCTTTCCAGTTCGGCGCTGGCGGCGGCCAGCACGCGGTCCACGTCGTCCACCACGGCGTAGAGGCGCTGGGTGTCGGGATGGGCGAAGCCGTTGTTGACCACATGGGCCGCCAGGTCCAGCCACTTGCGCCAATAGCCGTTCTGGTTGACCAGGATGATGGGTTTGGCATGCAGCCTGAGCTGCTTCCAGGTCAGGATTTCGAAGGTCTCGTCCAGCGTGCCCATGCCGCCGGGCAGAACGGCGAAGGCGTCGGCCAGTTCGAACATGCGCTGCTTGCGCACATGCATGGAATCGACCACCAGCAGCTCGGTGGCGCCGTCATAGGCGCGCTCGACCCGGGTCAGGTGTTCGGGGATGATGCCGGTGACGTGGCCGCCATGCTCGATCACCGCGCGGGCGAGAATGCCCATCAGGCCCAATTCGCCGCCGCCATAGACCAGCCGCACGCCGGCCCGCGCCATGTGCTGTCCCAGGCGGGCGGCGGCGGCGCCCAGGCGCGGATCGGTGCCGGCGGACGAACCGCAGAACACGCAGAGGGACTTCAGGCGGGCTTTGTTCATGGCAGGCTCCGGGCGGGGTTGGCTCCTCCTTCATATTGGAGGGGCCGTGGGCCGCCGGAACCGGGATGGGACTTCCGGCCTAGCCGCCCAGCAGGGCCAGCGTCCCCCATACCAGCCCGCAGGCCGTCGCCACCGCCGCCACCGCCAGGCCGGGATGGGCGAAGCGGATGCCTTCGACGCCCGCCGGCACCCGCTTGGTGCCGGTGATCATGGCGCGCAGCAGATCGTCCTTCTTGACCAGGGTGTAGAACACCACCGCCAGCAGATGGACGCCGACCAGCGCCAGCAGCAGCTTGCCGCCCAGGCGGTGCAGCGATGACAGCAGCGCGGAGGTCTTGGACGCCACCAGATGGGTCAACGGGCCGTTGGTGAAGATATCGTCGGTGGTGAACAGGCCGGTGACGCCCTGGGCGATCAGCACCGCCAGCAGCGCCAGGACGCTGAGCGCGCCCAGCGGGTTATGGCCGACCGAGCGGACGGCGCCCGCGCGGGCGGCGGCCAGATAGGCCAGGATGGCCGCCGGACCGCGCACGAAATGGGAGAAGCGGGCGGTCGGGCTGCCGACCACGCCCCACATCAGACGGAAGGCCAGCAACGCCAGCGCCCACACGCCCAGCTTCATGTGGATGTCCAGGTGGCCGAACTCGCCCGAGAACCACAAAAAACCGACCAGCGCGACCAGAACCCAGTGGAACAGGCGGGTGGGAAGGTCCCACACCTTGACTTCGTTTCGGCCGGCGTCGTGCATCATGTCCTCCATTGGCGGTGCCTTACTGTTCCAAGCCATGCCCACCTGGTCAACATGCACATGGCGAAAGGCAGACGCGCGCCGGTTGCCGGTGGCGCCGCAAGGCGTTACCCTTAGACTCGCTTTTTTCCCTGCACAATTCCGGGTCTCATCGTTTGTCACGTGCCGTCCTGATTTCCATTCTCGGCCTCGTTGCCGCCCTCGTCGCCATCGGACTGACCATGTCCCTGGATTCCGCCTCCGACCCCGTGGCCGAAGCGCCCGCGCCGCCGGTGGTGGAACAGATGCGCGCCGACCTCCCACCACCGGGTCCGACCTTCGACGTGGTCCGGGTCGGCGAAAAGGGCGACGCAGTGATAGCCGGGCGCGCCGAACCGCGCGCGCAGGTCATCCTGCGCGACGGCGAGCGCGAGCTTGGGCGCGTCCAGGCCGACGACCGCGGCGAGTGGGTGCTGGTGCCGACCCTGCCGCTGACGCCCGGCGCCCGCACCCTGTCCATCGAGGCGCACAACCCCGACGGCACCGTGTCGCGCTCGGCCGAGCCGGTCATCCTGGTGGTGCCCGAAAGCGCCGCGCAGCCGCCGCTGGCGCTGATGCCGCAGCCGGGCGGCGGCGCGCGGCTGATGCTGGGGCCGGCCGGCGACGGCGGCCTGATCAGCGTGGATTTGGTCGAGGCCGACCCCTCCGGCACCCTGTTCGTGGGCGGCCGCGCCCCGGCCGGCGGCACCGTGCAGGTCTATCTGGACAACCGCTTCCTTGGCCGCGCCCAAGCCGATGCGGAAGGCGGCTGGCGGCTGTCGGTCAAGGGCGTGGCGCCGCACGGCCAGTTGCGTGCCGATCTGGTGGAAGGGCGCGGGCAGGTGCGCGCGCGGATCGAAGTGCCGCTGGCATTGCCGGCATCGGAACTGGCGTCGTCGGACGCCGGCGCCGTCGACGTGGTGGTGGTGCGCCCGGGCGCGTCGCTGTGGACCATCGCGCGCCGGGTCTATGGCTCGGGCATTGCCTATACGGTGATTTACGCCGCCAATCGCGACCGCATCCGCGATCCCAACCTGATCTATCCCGGTCAGGTCATGCAATTGCCGAAGAACTGAGGGCGAAGGCCCAAGGGGGCGGCTCAGCGCCGCCGCGCCGGCTTGGGCAAGGCGCGGCCGCGCCATTCCGGCCGCAGGGCGCTTTCGCCCGGGCGGGCGGGGGCCAGCGGCGGGCGGACATACACGCTGATCAGTTCCAGATAGGGCGCCGCCGGGATCAGGATGGTGGCGGCCGCGGCGATGACGTGCGAGGCGGTCAGCGGCGGATGCACCGGCTCGCCGGCCACCAGCAGGATGCGGCCCTGGCTGAAGCGGAAGGTGGGGCCGAGTAGGTCGTTGGCCTCGATCACGATCTGGCCCAGTCCCGCCCGCGCCGCCGGGCTTTCGGCGGTGAAGGGCAGGGGGCCGACATCGCCGGCCAGCCGCAGGGTGCCGCCGCCGTCATCGTTCTGGTAGCGGCAGGTAAAGCGAATGAAACGGTAGGTGAAATCGAACTGGATGATGCCGCCCGGGGGAATCGGCAGCGTTTCCAGGCTGTCGATGTCCAGCGGCAGGGCGATGCCGCCCATGGTCAGTTTTTTAGGTTCGGCCATACACGTCCAAGGCTCGAAAATCCGCGTTGCCGCGCACACTATCATGGCATCGTAATGGATTGAACCGCGAAGGCCGGATATTCCTAGCTATTAACGTGGCGGCCGGAGCGGTCTAATATGCCGGCCGCTCTCTTTCCAACGAGGTCACCTTGCAGGCTCAAGAAATCTCCCTGGCGAAATACATCTGGCTGCCCGTCCACCGCGAGGGCTATCCGTTCATCGCCTTGTTCGCCGTCGCCTCGGGGCTGCTCGGCCTGTTGTGGGGGCCGCTCGGCTGGGCCGGGCTGGTGCTCACCCTGTGGTGCGTCTATTTCTTCCGCAACCCCGACCGCGTCACCCCGGTGCGCGACGGTCTGGTGATCAGCCCGGCCGACGGCGTGGTCTGCCTGCTGGGGCCGGCGGTGCCGCCGGCCGAGTTGGGCATGGGTGCGGAACCGCTCACCCGCATCTCGGTGTTCATGAGCGTGTTCGACGTGCACGTGAACCGCATTCCCGTCGCCGGCCGGGTGACTCGCATCGCCTATACGCCGGGCAAGTTCCTCAACGCTTCGCTGGACAAGGCCAGCGAGGACAACGAGCGCATGGCCATCCGCATGCAGACCGAGGCCGGCACCGACATCGCCTTCGTCCAGATCGCCGGACTGGTGGCGCGCCGCATCAAGTGCGACCTGGCCGAGGGCCAGGACGTCAAGGCGGGCGAGCGCTTCGGCCTGATCCGCTTCGGCTCGCGCGTTGACGTCTATCTGCCCGACGGCGTCCAGCCGCTGGTGGCGTGCGGGCAGCGCTGCATCGCCGGCGAGACCGTTCTGGCCGACATCCAGTCGGCCGAGGCGGCCCGGCAGGGAGAGGTCCGCTAATGTTTAAGCCCAGGGCCGAACGCGTCCGCCGCGCCAAGGTCATTCGCCCGCCCCGCATCCCCGGTCTGTCCATCAACCGGCTGATCCCCAACATCCTGACGCTGTTGGCGCTGTGCGCGGGCCTGACCTCCATCCGCTTCGGATTGCACGGCGCCTGGGAAAAGGCGGTTCTGGCCATCATCCTGGCCGGCATTCTCGACGGCCTGGACGGGCGGGTGGCGCGTCTGCTCCAGGGCACGTCGAAATTCGGCGCCGAGCTGGATTCGCTGTCGGATTTCGTCAGCTTCGGCGTGGCGCCCGCCATGCTGCTGTATTTCTGGACCATGCAGGGGGCGGGCGGCCTGGGCTGGGCCATGGTGCTGCTCTACACCGTATGCTGCGGCCTGCGTCTGGCCCGCTTCAACACCATGCTGGGCCAGGCCGACCTGCCGCCCTACGCCTATAATTTCTTTACCGGCGTGCCGGCCCCGGCGGCGGCCGGCGTGGTGCTGCTGCCCATGGTGGCCAGCTTCGAGTTCGGCTCCGGCTTCTTCGACCGCCCCACGGTGGTGTCGGTGTTCCTGCTGGGCGTGTCCTTCCTGATGGTCAGCACCATTCCCACCTTCTCGTTCAAGAAGGTGCGCATCCCCAATGCCTGGGTGTTGCCCATCCTGCTGATCATCGGCCTGCTCGCCGCCTTCCTGGTGACCGAGCCGTGGAAGACCCTGGCCTTCATCGGCGCCGCCTATGTGGCGCTCATTCCGGTCAGCGTCCGCTCGTTCCGCCGCCTCAAGGCCCAGGCGGAACGGATGGCGCAGCCCGCCGCCGGGGACCAGCCGCCGCCCGCCGCCGGTGCCCAGGACGGCGGCTGAGCGCGGGCCTTTCCCGCCACGACACCGGGTGTGCGAGTCACAGCGTTGCTTAATTGCCACAGGTGCTGCGAAACGAATGAGGTAGACCCTTGGTCACTTGAGCAGGGGTGATCTCTGGGGTAGAAGACTTACAAACCTTGCGAACCAGCCCCAAGGAAGGCCCGCACACATGCGCACCATGAAGTCCCTTATCGCTGCCGCCGCGCTGATGATCGGCGCCCCGGCCGTCGCCAATGCCCAGTGGTACATCGGCGCCGACGCCGGCGCGAACTATCTGGAAGATCCGGGCGTCCGCGGCTCCGATTCCGACTGGGGCTGGGTTGGCCTCGGCCAGGTCGGCTACAGCTTCGGCGGCCCCAAGGTCGAATTCGAAGTCGGTTACCGTGGCAACGACGACATCTCGTCGTGGAGCACCATGGTCAACGGCATCTACGAGTTCATGCCCAACAGCTCCTGGCATCCCTTCCTGGGCGCCGGTATCGGCTGGGCCTGGCTCGACGGCGACTTCTCCGGCGCCGGTGCCAAGAACTCCGACAACCAGTTCGCCTATCAGGGCATCGCCGGTGTGGCCTATGACCTGAACACCAACTGGGCCCTGAAGGCGCAGTACCGTTACTTCGCGACCCTGGACACCGACCTGGGCCCGGGCAACGACCACAACGCCGATTACGATAACCACTCGATCCTGGTCGGCTTCACCTACAAGTTCGCCTCGCCGGCTCCGGTCGCCGCTCCGGCCCCGGCTCCCGCTCCGGTCGCCGCCCCGGCCCCGGCTCCGGCCCCGAAGCCGGCTGCCGTCCAGAAGAACTTCCTGGTGTTCTTCGACTTCAACAAGTCGGAGATCACCCCCGAGGCCTCGAAGGTCATCACCCAGGCCGCCTCCGCCGCCAAGCAGGGCAACGCCGCCCGCGTGTCGCTGACCGGCCACGCCGACCGCTCGGGTTCGGACAAGTACAACCAGGCTCTGTCGCTCAAGCGCGCCAATGCCGTCAAGGACCAGCTGGTCCGTCAGGGCATCCCGGCCGACCAGATCTCGGTCGTCGGCAAGGGCGAGAGCGAGCCGCTGGTCGCCACCCCCGATGGCGTCCGCGAGCCCCAGAACCGCCGCGTCGAGATCGTCCTGCCCTAATCCGGCAGACACGGTCCAGGAACAGGCCCCCCGGCATCCGCCGGGGGGCTTTTTCTTTGGCGTTTATATACTTCCCACACCCACGACTCGCCTTGCCGTCTGCAGGGTGGTATCGTCCCTTAACCGCAACTACTGCGATTGGGGATTGCAATGGAATTTGAGAGTTTTCAAGTCGGCCCGATTGGCGATCTCATCCGCGCGGGCGGAGAACCCTTTGCTTGGGTGACGGTAGGCATCACCCTCCCCCAGGACGGGACTGGAGCCTACCCAGATATTGAGATCAAAGTCCCTATTCAGTATGGCCGGGATTGGTCAGTTGATCGGATTCAGCAGGCGGCCTTCGCAAAAGCAAAGAAGTCCATTGAGCAGGCCCTGGGCCTCTTCGCGCAGCATGGTCTTGAAGGATTGCAACGACAGAACGACGAACGAGAGGCCGCCGAAGCAACTCAAGTAGGCGAATTTCGGTTAGATCTTCCTGCATCTTGATCTCCATAAAGCGAAAGCCCCGGATCACTCCGGGGCTTCGTCGTTTTTGGTCTTGGCGTCGGCCTCTGGTTTTGGCTTGCTCCGTGCTATCTGCCGGAGCTTGTTCTCGAATGCGGCCTCATCTTCATCGCAAGCGAGTTCCCTAGCCAGTTCGGTGAACTTGCTAAGATTTGCCTTGCTTAGGTCTGGCTGTTTTGGATCAGGCAACAAACCGCTCCATTGCCGTTTCAAATTTTGAATAGGCTATTGTGGGAGCACCGACGGAAAGCAATGCTAAATCAGACGCCTTCCATTCCTGATTATCATCATAGACGATCGCTTGTTCAACGTCGTCGCGGTTCGCGGATCGAAGGTCCATATGAGCCACAACAGCCGCGTTCACAGAAGCCGCGTCAGGAACCACTGCATCAATTAGGAAAACGCGCCCGTTTCCCATTCTTATGGCGTAATCATAAGTATGGGTCTTATTGCTGGCGCCAGTAAAATGCGCACGCCTGCTAAGCGCGTCACGGAACCGTATTTCAAGGGTGGCCTCAACTTCTTTTCTAAAATCAGAATGAGCGGCGGGCTTGAAATGCCTAATCAGCATTTCTGCGGCTGAACGAGAAGTTTCCGATACCATCGAAATTGCTGATGTGAGAGCGTCTTTATCCGTTGGAGCGGAATAAAGCCAGCCACTTCCATTTACTTTCAGGTCGGCAGACCTAGCAAAATCCTTGAGTAACTTCAATCCGGCAACTTTGTGGCCGCCAGCTCCCATTAGCGTTTCAATTGCGCCACCTCCGTCCGAGACCACAAAGTGTCCCGCCCCGCCCTCAATGTAAGCCTGGACGGCTGAATTTGAAGGATACATGGAAAAGGTAGAAACAATTACAAATGGCCCGACTTGCCTCGGAGCCGCCCAAGCGTTTACCGCTTCAGAGATAAAATGAAGCTCAGTCATAGCAGCGTGTCCTTGGCTGGGAGGACAGGCATTTGGTTTGCGGCCACGACTATATTCGCGTCTCCGCAGAACCATCTAAATGCATTGTCAAACCCTCGCGCGCTTTGCGGCATCTCTACAGCAAACTCCAATTCCTTCGGCAGGGTCGCCCCTGTTGCCAGAGTCCTATTGTCTTCCCAACGGTGGCAGTGAGGGCCATATATCCAGCCCAACCTTGCCCCGGCGGGAAAGGGCACACCCTTAACCGAGTGATTATTATGGCGATCTTCCTCAGAATAATCAAGTCTCTGAACAGAAACCATGTAGATAAGATTGATGTGGAACTTAATAAAAGAACTGCGCGGGTAGGCATCCACAATCAGATTCATGTTAGTTAGAACGCCATCAATACTGAGCGGTGATAGCCAGCGCCACTGCCCCTCATAGTCTGTACGTTTCCATTCTGACATGCCGGTAATGTGCTTCTGAGCGCGCACCAGCACGTCAACTCGTTCACGGAGATTCTTGGGGAGATACATTTTCGGGCTACTCGCCTGAGTGAGACCGCCGATACGTCAGTCGCTTTCCAGTCACACCCGCCAGCATGATTGCCGTTCTGCTGGTGTCAGCCTGAGATCGCTCATTGTATCGGAAATTAAACTCCGCCACGTAGCGGTGAAGGTGCTTCTTGGCGCAGTGCTGGTACACACCCTTCATGCCGCGCTTGAAGATGCTGAAATAGCCTTCAATCGTGTTGGTATGGGTGTCGCCACGGCCATACTCACCCATTCCGTGGCGGACCACGCCGTGCCCATGGAAGTGCTTTCCCAGGTGGACGTACTGGCCTGCTTCATCGGTGCAAACGGTCGTTTCTTTGTCAATGTTCTCCGCCAAGATCGGCATCAGATCCTTAGCCTTTAGGCTATCCACCACCATGGCGCGGGCACGGCCAGTGCTGCGATCCACAAGAGCGAGGATCTTGTGCTTGTGGGCGTAACCGCGCCCCTTTTTCTCATGGTCGGGCTTCATGGTCTTGTCGCGACCGATGAAGGTTTCATCCACCTCAACGGTGATGCCTTCGCCTCCCATCGGTTCATCAAATCCGATGGTAGTCATCGCCTCGCGCAGACGGTGTGCCATGAACCAAGCGGTCTTGTAGGTTACCTCCAGCACGCGATGAAGCTGATGGGCGCTGATACCCTTCTTGCTGCTGCACAGCAGGTAGGCAGCCTGGAACCACTTGTGCAGGGGCACATGGCTTGACTCGAACACCGTTCCGACCTTGACGGTGAACTGCTTGCGGCACTGCCCACACTTCTTCAAGCCAATGCGCGTGCTGGCACCCTTCAGATCGTAGATGCGCTCGACACCGCCACAATGCGGGCAGGTCGGACCATTCGGCCAAATGATCTCTTCCAGTTTCGCCACTGCGGCGGCTTCGTCATGGAAGTAGGGCTTGCTCAGAACACTCATCGGTCGATCTCCTTGAGTGGAAATCTACCCCTGATGAGTTGGGTGCGTCAAGTATATAAGCGCCTTTTCTTTGGCATGCCGTGGATTGGCGGAGCGGGGAGGGGCGCCCAACCATTGCCGCCATCCCCGGCTCGATCCGGGCATCCACGTGGTGCCGCCAGCCTCATCCCTTCCCGATATGTTGCCAGAGTCTGGCCGATTCACGTCTTCCCGGCGCCAGGTTGCCGGGCAGGCGCGTGGGCGTCTCCGGGATGGGAGCGCGGTGCCCATCGCTGATCGCGAGGCCAAGCCACCCCGGGAGCCGCCCGCAGGGGCAAAGCGGCCGCCCGCGCTTGCCGGCCGTGATCGGACAGTATGGGCGCCTCTACCCAGTGCCGCTGCGACGCATCCCCCAAATGCCAACCGCCCGCCGGGGGACCCGGCGGGCGGTTGGGCGTTCGATCACATGGGTGCTCAGACGGCGGCGGCGGCGGCGCGGTCGGACTGAATGGACAGGATCTTGGCGAAGCCCGAAACGTCGAACACCTCGCGGATATGGGGCTTCATGCCGCACAGCACGAACTTGCGTGGCGCGCGGGTCATCTTGGCGCCCACCAGCACCACGCGCAGGCCGGCGCTGGAAATGTAGTCCAGTTCCGAGAAATCGAGGATGACGCGCGGCCCGCCGACGTTGACAGCCTGCAGGACCTTGGCCTCGAACGCCTTGGCGGTGGCGCTGTCCACACGGGCCACCGGCACCAGCACCGTGGCGTCGCCGAAGGTTTCGACCTTGATCTCCATCGTCCTCGCTGCTCCTCTCGCTCCGCCAATGCACAGGGCGGGTTCTAAGACATATCGGGAAACTACGTGTTCTTCCACAGGGTGATGATGTTTCTGTTGCCGTCGCGACGATATTCGGTGCGGTCCATGAACTCCTTGACCAAAAAGACCCCCAGGCCGCCGATGGGCCGGTCGTCCACCCCCAGCTCCAGGTCCGGTTCGGGCGCTTCCACGAACGGGTCGTATTCCTTGGCGTCGTCGGTGATCCGGCAGCAGAGCACGCCGTCTTCCAGCGACAGACGCACCGCGATGTCGTGGCGGCGGTCGTCGTCATAGCCGTAGGAAACGATGTTGGTGATCAACTCGTCCAGGCACAGATTCAGATTGAAGGCGATGCGTTCTGGCAGGGCGTTCTGTTCGACAAAGCCATCGACGAGCGCCGCCAGCCGGCTCAGTTCTTCCAGGTCGTTGCCGATGGTGACGTCCAGATGGGTCTGCGGCATGGCGGCGTCCGGCGCAGGGAGCGGTGCGGGGGGCGTGGCGGCGACATAGTCGTTGGTCGCGGGGGCGGGCGCGGCGGCCTCCGCGGGCGGCGGGGGGGCGGAAACGGCCTCGCCGCCATCGGTGGCATGGGCGGCCTGGGCCGCCTTCAGCTTGGCGCGGATCGGTCCCAACTGGATCACCAGCGGCTGGGCGGCGGCGGGCTTGCCGTCGTCCCTGGCCTCGGCCGCCGGGGCGGGGGCGGTCGGGACGGGGCGGGCCGGCGCGGCGCCCGCCAGCGTCGCGTCAATCGGCGTCGCGTCAATCGGCGTCGCGTCGATCTGCTCGGGCACCGGCTTGAACCCGGTCAGTTGCAGGCGGCGCTGCGGCTCAACCACCTCGTCCCCGGCTTCGGCGGTCTGGTCGAAGCGGAGCGTCAGCATGGTGATGTCGTCGAATTGCGGCGCCTCGCCGGCAAAGGCGGCGACGTCGGCCTCGACGCGGGCGATCACCTCGGCCGGCTCCAGCCCGTCCAGGGTGCCCACATGGTCGATCAGGCGGCGCTCCTCGTACAGCGCCTCGGCCAGGTCCTGGGCCTCGGTGACGCCGTCGGTGTACAGCACCACCATGTCGCCCGGCGCAAGTTGGAAGGTGCCGGTGTCGTAATCCAAATCCTCCATCACGCCCAGGGCCACGCCCGACACGTCGCGGATGGCGTCCACCGCGCCGGTCTCCTTGCGCAAGATCAGCGGCGGCGGGTGGCCGGCATTGCAGAACGCCACCTCGCCGGTGCGCACGTCCAGCACCGCATAGAAGCAGGTGGCGAACAGCGTCTGCGGGTTGTCGGCGGCCAGCATGGTGTTGACGAAGGCCAGGCACTCGCCGGGCGTGGAGGACAGCGGCGCCACCGCCTTGATCAGCGAGCGGGTGATGGCGATGAACATGGCCGCCGGTACGCCCTTGCCCGACGCGTCGCCGATGACGAAGCCCAGATGGTGGCGATCGATCAGGAAGAAGTCGTAGAAATCGCCGCCCACCTCCTTGGCCGGAACCATCGAGGCGTGAATCTGGAACTCGGTGCGGTCGGGGAAGGGCGGGAACACCTGCGGCAGCGACGACAGTTGCAGCTCGCGGGCGAAATCCAGTTCCTGGCGCAGGGCGGCCAACTGGTCGCGGTTGTGCAGCGCCTCGCGCAGGACCTCGACGTCGCGGGTCCGCTCGGCGATCAGCGCCTGCAGGCTTTCATGCTGTTCGCGGATGCGGTCGGACATGGTCTGGAAGGCGACGCCCAGCACCTCCAGCTCGCCCTTGCCGTGGGCGGCGGTGCCCGCTTTCTCGGCCTCGGCCTTGCGGCTGGACATGGCCTCGATCTGGCGCAGATCGGCCAGCACGGCGGCCCGCGCCTCCTCGTCCAGCATTTCCGACAGGCCCTGCATCTGCATGCGGATGAACAATTCCTGGCGGCGGCGCTGGCGTTCGCGGCGCTGCTGCATGTTGTCCAGTTCGATGGCGTTTTCGCGAAACACGCCCACGGTGTCGGCGATGCGGCCGATCTCGTCCTTTTCGTTGCGAACCTCCAGCGACACCGAGGTGTCGCCGCGCGACAGCGCGTTCAGCACCGCGATGGCCTCGTTCAGCGGATTGAACGAGCGGCGCAGATATACGGTGAACAGGCCCAGCACCAGCACCAGGAAGCCGGCCACCGCGCCCATGGACACCTTGCGGATCAGGTTCTGGCGGCTTTGCGTCTCGGTGAAGTCGCGCGCGGTGATCAGCGCGCCGATCACGCGGCCGACGCCGTCATGCAGCGGCAGCACCACCATGGAATAGAACCGGCCGTCCTCCTCGCGGGTTTCCATCCGGCTCTTGCGCGCCGACACCTTGCCCGCGAAACGCTCCCACAGGGCGTCGTCGGTGCCGATGGCCACGGTGCCGGAATGGTCCACCAGGAAAATGTCGGAGCCGGTGGAGGCCTTGAACTCGTTGAGCGGCGGGCGCAGGTCGGCCGCCAGCACGGCGACGCCCACCACCTCCTTTTCGCCCTCCAGCGGAAAGGCCAGGGTGGCGGTGAAGGCGCGGTTGGCATCCTGGATCACGCCGCGCACCGGCCGGCGGCTTTCGACGATCCCGCGCACGGTGCCGGCGTCCACGGTCGCCGATTCCAGCAGCGAACGCGACGAATACAGCAACTGGCCGTCCTTGGTCATCACCTCGAAACGGGCGATGGAATCGCGCGCGCGCAGGGCTTCGGCCACCGGCCCCACCGCCACCAGCACGCCGGTCGGGTCGCCGCGCTCGACCGCCTCGACCAGACGGGCGTCGCCGGCCACGGTGTTGGCGTCGGTTTCCAGCCGCTGGACCGAGTTCTCCACCAGCTTGCGCCAGAAGATCTCCTGGCCGTTCAGGGTGGCCTGGGAATAGCGTTCGTCGGCCAGTTCCTCGCTTTTCAGGCCGGCGAACAGCAGGCCGCCGACCAGCAGGCAGTAGGTGGCGGAAACGATCAGCGTTACGCGTGTGCGCAGCAGCATGGCGCCCCCACCTCCTGCGGAACGGCGTTGTCCAAGGCGGCGGTCACCGCCGCCGGCATGGCCATGCCCGGCGGCAGGAAGCCGCCGATGATATCAAGGTATTCGCGCCGCTCGCTCAGGCGGAAGCCGCGCTGGTGGAAGGCGGCGAACTGGTCGGCGCCGGGCATGGAGACATAGACCCGCTGGCTGCGGTCCTGCGTGGCGAGCGCCGGCGGGCGGCCCACGCGCAGGCCGTCCAGCATGTCCAGGAACAGGTCGATGCCGGGGCGATAGGTGTTGACCACGTGCCACAGCAGCGAGCGGTCGCGCCGCACCGGCAGCCAGCCGATGCCCACCACCGGGCCGGTGTCGATGCCGTCGTCGATGCGGTGCAGGGTGCAGCCGATGCGGTCCAGTCCGTCCATCAGGCCGCGGAACGGCGCGAACAGGCCGGCATAGCGCGGCAGCGCGCCGGGATGCACGTTCCAGGTGCCTAAACGCGGAATTTCGAAGGTCTCGCGCTTGAAGATCAGCGAAAAGCGCGCCGACAGGATCAGGTCGGGGGCGAAATCGCGCATCAGCGCCTGCGCGTCGGGGCCGTTGATGTCGCCCACCGTCCTGAACGGCACGCCATGGCGGGCGCCGATGCCGGCGAAGGTGGCCAACGCGGCGCCCTCGCCCCCGCCCCCGTGGCTGTCCACCAGCGGGAACAGCGTGTCGATGGGCAGGTCGCGCTCCAGCAGCTTCATTTCCGCAAGCTCGGGCTGGCAGGTTTCCGCCGGGCGCGTCTTGTCCGACAGCAGCACCAGCACGCGGTCGCCGGCCAGGCGCGGCATCAACTGGTTCAGCACCAGCGCGCCGGCCAGGTCGCGCTTGGTGCAGATGATGATGTTCATGGGCGCGCCTCCGGGTCGATCACTTCGGACAGGCCCAGCAGGTTCATGGGCGGATAGATGCCCAGGCGGCGCACCACCGGCATGTTGATCATGATCGCCATGCGCTTGGGCGCGTCGATGGGGATGTCGGCCGGCGCGCGCCCCTGCACCAGGATCTGCTCGGCCTTGTAGGCGGTTAGCTGCCCGACGGGGTAATAGCGGTAGACGGCACCGAACATGGCCTTGGAATTGAGCACCGGATTCTCGGCGGCGGCAAAGCTGGGCAGCTTCTGCTCCAGCGCCGCCTCGGTCAGGGCAGCGCGGTTGACGTTGATGAAGGTGTCGGGCGGAATATACAGGAATTGGGCGCCGGCCCCCTTGACCTCGGCCACCTTGGCGGGGATCGAGGCGGGCGACGGCTTGCCGTCCACCACGTCCACCGGCACGGCGATCAGGCCGAAATCCAGGTCGCGCCCCAGCTTGGTCAGTTCGTTGATGGTGATCTGGGACGCCGGTTCCAGCGGGTTGTAGACCATGCCCAGCGCCGAGAACCGGCGATAGGACTGCATCAGCGCCACTTGGGTTTCCATGGGCACCAGATACGAGGTGCCGGTGACGTTGCGGCGCGACGACGCCATGTCGGGCACCACTTTCGCGCCCACCGGCTGCGAGACGATGGCGAACACCGCCGGGATCTCGGTGATGTGGCGTTCGGGATCGGGCTTGTCATAGGGACCCAGCATCTCCTGGGTCACCGTGGTGCCCCAGGTGAACACCAGATCCACCTTCATCGCCTTGGCCTCGGCGACGAACTCGGGCAGCTTGCTTTTGTCCTGGCCGGCATCGCGCACGATCAGTTCGACCGGGATGCCCTGGTTGACGAAATAGTCCTTGAAGCCCTGGGCGCAGTCTTCCCAGCCGCGGAACAGCGCCATGTAGATGCGATAGGGCTTGGTGCGCGGGCCGGGCTGGGCCAGGGCCGGAACGCTGCCGGCGACGCCCAGGCCGGCCATGCCGGCAAGCAGGTGGCGCCGCTTCATGCCGCATCCTCCTCGGTTTCGATGTGGGGGCCGGAGCCATAGGCGGCCGAGGCGATGGCGAACACCGCCGCCATGCTCAGCACCACCGCGCCCAGCGCGACCACGGCGCCGTCCAGGCCCCAGAGCGGAATGAAGGCGGCGGCCAGGATCGGACCGGCGACCGAGCCGACGCGCTCGGCCAGGCGGACGAAGGCCAGCACGTTGGTCTGGCCCAGGCTGCGGCATTCGGTCCAGCAGATGTCGGGCAGCATGGAAAGCTGGGGCGCGGCCGACATGCCGTGGGCGACGCCCAGCGCCACGATGGCGGCGGCCATGAGCCACGGCCCGGCGCCCTGCATCGGCACCAGCATCGGCAGCAGCATGGGCACCAGCAGCGCGGCGCCGCCGATCAGCCCGCCCACGGCCACCTGACCGGCGCGCCAGCCCAGCCGGTCGGCCAATTGCGCCGCCAGCGGCTGCACCAGCAGCATGGCCAGCGGATACAGCACCATGACGCGGGCGATCTCGGCCACCTCCCACCGGGCGTGGGCCAGGCTGACCGGGACCAGGAAGAACAGGAAGCCGCTCAGCGCCATCTTGGAGGGGACGGCGGCGAACAGCATCAGCACGCTGAAACGCCAGTTGCGCAGCAGCCGCAACGAATGCCGCCGGCCGGCGTCCTGGGCGGGGGCGGCCGTCTCCCCCGATCCCAGCAGGCGCGACACCAGCAGGCCGGCCAGCACCACCAGGACGGCCGAGACGAAGAAGGTGGGGCGATAGCCCACCCGCTCGGCCAGCACGCCGCCCATGGCGTTGCCGCAGATGCCGGCGGTCAGCACGGCGCCCACATAGACGCCCAGGCCCTGGGCGCGCTGGTCGTCCTTGAGCGATTGCGAGATGTAGCTCTGGCACGCCATGGTGACCATGGCGTAGCCCAGGCCGGTCAGCGCCCGCCACAGCAGCAGATCCAGCACCCCCACCGCCATGCCGGTCAGCAGCAGGCCGGCCACGCTGGGCACCAGACCCATCAGGAACAGCCGGCGCGCGCCCAGGCGCTCGGCCAACTGGCCGCCCCACGGGCTGGCGATGGCGATGGCCGCCATGAACACGGCGATGGGCAGCGCCATCACCATTTCTTCCGTCAGGGCCGGCAGCGATCCGGCCAGCCGGCCGGCGAACAGCGGCATGAAGGAGCGCGACAGCTCCTCGGCGAAGACGAACAGGAACAGCGCCAGACGGATGTCGGTGGCGCGGCGCTCGAACAGGGCCTCGGGCCGGCCGCTGGGCGAGAAGCGGTACAGGAAGTCGATGCGGGCGGCGATGTCGCCGACCCTTTCCACCACGCCCTTGTCGAAATGGGCGACGCGCACTTCCTCGATATAGGACATCAATTGACGATAGCGGCCGTCCAACTGGCGCAACGTGCCCTGGATGGCGCGCACAAAGCGCCCCACCTCGTCCCCCGACAGGCCGGCGGGCTGGTGGGTGAAGTCGCCGCGCCGGGCCTTGTCCACCACGTCGGCCACCAGCTTGAGCGGGCCGGTGACGTTGACGAAGACCACGAACAGCAGGATTTCGAAGGCGACGATCAGCGAGGCGGCGATCACCACCACAATGTCGGCCAGGATGTCCTTGAGGCGGGACGCCACATAGCCCTGGTCGAAGCCCACATGCACGTGGCCGGCGACGCGGTCGCGCCCGGTGACCGGCAGCGCCAGGTCCAGATAGGGGCCGATGCTGGCCTTGGCGCCCTCGGCACCGGCGCCGCTCAGGTCGGCGGAACGGTAGTGGGGTTCCAGTTCGTCGCGCCCGGCGCCTTCGATGAACAGCACCCGGCCGGTCGGATCGGTGACGGCCAGATAGCGGATTTCCGGGTTGGCCCCCAGCAGCGGGCGGAAGAAATCGTCCACCCCCACCAGCCGGTCGATGGGGATGCCATGGCCCACCGCGCGCGCCACTTGGGCGGTGACGTCGCGGCCGATGGCCGCGGCCTTGCGATCCATCTCGGGGATCATGCCCTGTTCGAATTCGGTCATGGCGCGGAACGACATCAGCGCCAGGGGCGTCACCAGCACCAGGACGGCCAGGACGAACAGGCGGGTCAGCAGCGCGCGTGAGCTGTCGAGCTTCATCGGGTCCTCACGCCAGTCTGTCCAGACGCTCGACCTCGGCCGAGGCGTCGCCGATCTGTTCGGTCGCTTCGCGCGCCTTGTCGCAGAATTCGCCGAAGCGGCTTTCGAATTCGCGGGCGTCGGGGGCGCAGGGGGCGGCGTTGGGCGCGGCGGCGCGGGCCAGCATGCCCTCCATGGCCGCCAGCCGTCCGCGCACGCCGCGCAGCAGCAGCGCGGCCGCCACGATGGCGATCAGGCTGAACCCGGCCAGGATGGCGGCGAACTCGACGGCCAGCGCGCCCAGCAGGGCGCCCAACTGGCGTTCCAGGTAGGCGGCGGGATAGCGCA
The DNA here is from genome assembly GCA_023426365.1 of Pseudomonadota bacterium. Taxonomy (GTDB): domain Bacteria; phylum Pseudomonadota; class Alphaproteobacteria; order Rhodospirillales; family Magnetospirillaceae; genus Magnetospirillum. The sequence continues at coordinate 4,059 of JAFAAW010000113.1, read as the reverse complement.
GCACCACCGCGCCCTCGACCTTGCCCAGCGTGTTGACCAGCGGCAGGCCGACCAGCGCCATGTCCTCGTCGCGCAGGCTGAAGGGGGCCGCGCCTGGCCCCAGGCGGCCCAGCGGCTCGGTCCAGGCGGGCGGCACGCGCGAGCCGATGGTGCCGCGATCGGTGTCGAACAGCACCTCGCGGTTGGCGTCGTAGATCTGGATGCCGAGGATCTGGTCGTCGCGGGTCTTTTCCAGCTCCACCAATTCCTGCACCTGGCGCAACTGCCGCAGCGGCAGGCCCAGGGCAAGGCGGTCCTCGATCTTCTGCTTGATGGTGAAGACGACGAAGCTGTAGCGGGAATTGACCAGCGAGGACAGCACGTCCTCGAACTTGTAATAGCCGAACAGGCCGGTCGTCAGCATGGTGGACAGCAAGATGCCCAGCAATGCCGCCGACACCTTGCGCGACAGCGACCAGGCCATGGCTCAGGCCCCCGCCGCCACGGCGGCCATGGCGCAGACGGCGCGTCCACGCATCGCGCGGCGCGGCCATGCCGAGTTTGCACTGCCAGTCACATCGATCCCCAAGCTATTCAGAAGGCGGCCCCACGAAAGGGGTTGCCTCTCCCCGTCCGAGTTTATAGGACATTTGTGCGCACCGGCCAAGATGGCGGTGGGCCTGCGGGTGATATTATCGTGTGTTTACCGAATAATAATCCAATAAACTATGACAGACGGTCAGGAAGCGCAGTGGTTCGTCCAGTCCAGGCTCCGGTGAATACCGTAGCGCACATTGATCCCGCACTACCGGTCGGCGTGTTCGATTCCGGCGTCGGCGGGTTGACGGTGGCCGCCGCGCTGCGCCGCCACCTGCCGGCCGAGCATCTGCTTTACCTGGGCGACATCGCCCGGCTGCCCTATGGCACCAAGTCGCCGGCGACGGTGGCCCGCTACGCCTGCAACGCCGCCGATTTCCTGGTGGCGCGCGGCATCAAGATGCTGGTGGTGGCGTGCAACACCGCGTCCGCCCATGCGCTTTCCACACTGGCCGCCGCCCATCCCCAACTGCCCGTCCTGGGCGTGGTCGAAGCCGGCGCCGCCGCCGCCGCCCGCCTGTCGCGCGCCGGGCGGATCGTGGTGGCGGCCACCGAGGGCACCTGCCGGTCGGGCGCGTTCGCCCGTGCCATCCTGGCCCGGCGGCCCGAAGCCCAGGTGGTGCAGGTGCCGTGCCCGCTGTTCGTCGCGCTCGCCGAAGAGGGGTTGACCGACGGTCCCATCGCCGAGGACATGGTGCGCCATTACCTGGGCAGCCATTTCCTGGGCGACGGTCCTGCCGATTGCCTGGTGCTGGGCTGCACCCATTTCCCGCTGCTGGCCGGGGCGCTGCGCCGGGTGCTGGGCGACGGCCCGGCACTGGTGGATTGCGCCGAGGCGGTGGCCGCCCAGGCCGGCGAGGTGCTGGCCGGGGCCGGGCAGGCGGCGCCGGCGGGCGCGGCGGGCGGGCTGGATCTGATCGCCACCGATGCGCCCGACCGCTTCGCCCGCATCGCCACCCGGCTGTTTCCGGGCTTGGGGCCGGTGCCGCCGGTGGAATTGGCCAATCTTTAGGAATTTCCTCGACCCCTCGCTTGCCGCCGCCGCGACATAGGCATCCCCCCTTCCCAAGGGCTGGAACCCACTGCGCAACGGCGCGGTGGGCGTGGTGCTTCCCTCCCTGACCGGCCCCTTCGGTCTGGTCATGCCAGAGGGGCGGGCCATTGCGCCGCAGGCGTGCCGCGGCCTTTCCTGTCCTTTCCGCGTCTGCTGGACGGTGGGGCGCCCCCGCCGCCCGACCTTCATTCCTCGCAATAGGGCGGCGTACCACGGATGCGCGGATTGAGGCGTCCTTGCGGGGCGCTGACAATGCGCGTATCGGCGCCCCACCTCTGCGCAACAGGGCGGCGGCAGAGCAAGAGGACCTTCCCAGCATGAGGATCGCAGTCATCGGCACGCTGGGGGCGGACGGCCCCCAGCGCGACGGCATCGACAAGGCGCTCTCGGAAGTCTTCCCCCGCCTGGCCCTGCGCGGGCATCGGGTGGATTTGTTCTGCGAACGCAGACGGCGGCCCAGCGGCCGGCTGGACGGCGCCCGCCTGATCGCCCTGCCCAGGCTGCCGCTGGATTTCGGCGCCGCCTCGCCCCATGCGGTGCTGGCTTCGGTGCTGGCGGTGCTGGGCGGCTATCACGTGGTCAACTTCATCGCCGCCGACGCCTGCGGCCTCTACAGCATGGCGGCGCGGCTGGGGCGCGGCCGGGTGGTGGTCAGCCTGCACGGCCTCGACCCCACCGCCGCGCCGGCGGCGCTGGCGGCGCGCTTCGCCGATGCGGTCACGGTGTCGTCGCGGCGGCTCGAGCGGCTGTTTCGCGAGTCCTTCGGCCGCGATGCGGTCTATATTCCCAACGGCGTCGATCCCCCCGGCCGTCCGGCCGATCCCGCGCCGTTGGCGCCGTTCGGGCTGGCGCCGGAAAGCTATGTGCTGTTCGCCGACCGGCTGGCGCCGGAAACCGGCGCGCATGTGGCGATCGCGGCGGCCAACGTTCTGCCGCCCGGCTGCCGGCTGGTCATCGCCCAGGTGGGCGGCGGCGATGCCGAATATGCCCGCCAGTTGATCCAGGGCGCCGATCCCGACCGCGTGGTGTTTACCGGTCCGGTGGCGCCGCCGCTGCTGGACGCACTGATGGGCCATGCCTATCTGTACCTTCTGCCGTCCCAGGCCGACGAAGCGCCGGAAACCCTGTTGGCGTCGCTGACCCACGGCCGGGCGGTGGTGGTCAGCGACGTGCCCGAACATCTGGACGTGGTGGCCGGCGACGGTTTCACCTTCACCGCCGGCGATGTCGGCGATCTGCGCCGGGTGCTGTCGTGGCTGGCCGCCGACCGCGAGGTGGTGGCGCGCATGCGCCGCCGCGCCGCCGAGCATGCCGCCGGGCGATTCGGCTGGGACCGCATCGCCGACGCCTATGAACAGGTCTACAAGGCCATTGTCTGATCCAGGGGGGCCGATGAGCGCCATTGCCGGATTGCTGTGCGTCGATCGCCACGTCACCGATGCCGACCCTGCCGAGCGGATGGCCGCCGCCCTGTCGTGGCGCCGGGGCGGCGAGGATGGATCGTACCGTTCGCCCGACGGCCGCGCCGCCCTGGCGGGCACCGCGCCGCCGCTCACCAACGAGACCCACGACATCTGGCTGGTGCTGGACGGCGAGATTCTGAACGCGCGGGCGCTGCGCCATACGCTGGAATTGCTGGGCCATCGCTTCCGCACGCCCCTGGACGCCGAGGTGGCGCTGCACGCCTATGAGCAATGGGAGCTGGACTTTCCCGCCCATCTGCACGGCGCCTTCGCCCTGGCGCTGTGGGACGACCGCCGCGACCGGCTGGTGCTGGCCCGCGACCGCCTGGGGCGCAAGCCGCTGTTCTTCGCCAGCCGGCGCGGGCGGCTGGGGTTCGCCTCGGGCATCGACCCGTTGATCCGCGAACTGGGCCTGCCGCGTGCGGTGGATCCGGTGGCCTTGGGCCATTTCCTGACCCTTGGCGTGATGCCCGCCCCGGCCACCCCGGTGGCCGGGGTCAGCCTGCTGGCGGCGGGCGAGATGCTGGTGGGCGGGCGCGGCGGACTGGCCCGCCGTCAATGGCGGGCGGCGGTGCCGGCGGCCGAGCCGCGGCTGCGGCGGCTGCCGTCCGACCGCCACGCCGGCAATCTGCGCACCTTGCTGGAATGCGCCGTGGCGGACCGTCTGGGCGGCGACGTGCGGGTGGGGTTGTGGCTGACCGCCGATCCGGTTTCCGGCGCGCTGGCCGCCATCGCCACCCGGCTGGCCGGCAATGCCGCGCCCACCGTGCTGGTGGATGGCGGCGATGGAGCCGCGCTGACGGAAATGCGCGCCCTGGCCCGCACCGCCGGGGTCGAGCCGGTCGAGGCGCGCATCGGCGCCGCCGAGGTGGCGGACGCGCTGCCCGCCCTGGTGGGGCGCATGGCGCTTCCCATCGCCTGGCCGGCGGCGGTGCCCGCCTGGTTCGCCGCCGCCGCCCTGGGGGC
>JAFAAW010000081.1 GCA_023426365.1 Pseudomonadota bacterium | reverse complement strand
CCTCGATCATGTCCGACCTTTCCGACCTCGCCCGCAATGCCACCGCCTGGCCGTTCCAGGAAGCCAAGGCCCTGCTGGACGAGCGCCTGAAAGGCAAAACCCCGGACAAGGGCTTCGTGCTGTTCGAGACCGGCTATGGCCCGTCGGGCCTGCCCCATATCGGCACCTTCGGCGAGGTGGCGCGCACCACCATGGTGCGCAACGCCCTGCGCGTGCTGGCCCCCGAGCTGCCGACCAAGCTGTATGCGTTCTCGGACGACATGGACGGCCTGCGCAAGGTGCCGGACAACATCCCCAACCCCGAGATCGTGCGCCCCCATCTGGGCAAGCCGCTGACCCAGGTGCCCGACCCGTTCGGCACCCACGAAAGCTTCGGCCACCACAACAACGCCCGCCTGCGCAGCTTCCTGGACGCCTTCGGCTTCGAATACGAATTCCAGTCGGCCACCGAATGGTACAAGGCCGGCAAGTTCGACGCCGCCAAGCTGCGCATCCTGGAATGCTACGACGAGGTGATCAACGTCATCCTGCCGACGCTGGGCGACGAACGCCGCGCCACCTATTCGCCGTTCCTGCCGGTGTGCCCGGAGACCGGCATCGTGTTGCAGGTGCCCGTGGTGGAGCGCGACGTGGCGGCCGGCACCATCGTCTACAAGCGCGACGACGGCAAGCTGATCGAGACCCCGGTCACCGGCGCGCATTGCAAGATGCAGTGGAAGGCCGACTGGGCCATGCGCTGGTATGCGCTGGGCGTGGATTACGAGATGAGCGGCAAGGACCTGATCCCGTCGGTCGAGCTGTCGAGCCGCATCTGCCGTATCCTGGGCGGCACCCCGCCCATGAACCTGACCTATGAGCTGTTCCTGGACGACAAGGGCCAGAAGATCAGCAAGTCCAAGGGCAACGGCCTGGCGGTGGAGGATTGGCTGAAATACGCCCCCGACGCCAGCCTGGCGCTGTTCATGTACCAGAAGCCCAAGGCGGCCAAGCGCCTGTATTTCGACGTGATCCCGCGCTCGGTGGACGATTACCTGACCTACCTGGGCAAGTTCGAGACCGAGGACGCGGCCAAGCGCCTGGACAACCCGGCCTGGCACATCCACGACGGCAAGCCGCCGAAGGAGGAGGCGCACCTGTCGTTCAGCATCCTGCTGAACCTGGCCAGCGTGTGCAATTCCGACGACAAGGCGGTGCTGTGGGGCTTCATCCAGCGCTATGCGCCGGGCGCCAGCCCGGAAACCGCGCCGATCCTGGACAAGCTGGTGGAAGGCGCCGTCGCCTACTATCAGGACTTCGTCAAGCCGGCCAAGAAGTACCGCACGGCGACGCCCGAGGAGGTCCACGCCTTCACCGACCTCAAGGCCAAGCTGGAGGCCGCCGGCGCCGACGCCAGCGCCGAGGAGTTGCAGAACGCGGTCTACGAGATCGGCAAGCGCGACGCCTTCCCCGAGCTGAAGGCGTGGTTCAAGGCGTGTTACGAGGTGCTGCTGGGGCAGGACCAGGGGCCGCGCATGGGCAGCTTCATCAAGCTGTACGGCGTCGCCAACACCATCGCGCTGCTGGACAAGGCCATCAAGGGCGAGGCCATGGCCTGAGCCGCCGGCTTGCCGCCTGCGAATGGGGCCGCACTCGTCCGGGTGCGGCCCTTTTCCTTTGCACCCCCGGCCCTTTCAACCCGTCGCGTCCACGGATGCGCGGCCCCGGGGGTGGCTTGCCGTCGGGCGCAACTGGTATTGCAGCCCCTGGCCCCCAGGGGCGTCGCGCCCGAACCGCGCACCCCAGGGATGTGGGCCTTCAGGTCACCAGCGGCAAATCGTGGTCGTCGCGGAACACCGCATTACCGTTGTCGCGAATGACCTCGAGACAGGCCGCCACCACCGCCGGGTCGTAATGGCTGCCCGACTTGTCCTGGATTTCCCTGAGCGCGGCGTCCAGCCCCAGCGACGGGCGATAGGGGCGATGGCTGCTGATCGCCTCGACCACATCGGCCACCGCCAGGATGCGGGCTTCCAGAATGATGGCGTCGCCCACCAGGCCGCCCGGATAGCCGCTGCCGTCCAGCCGTTCGTGGTGCTGGCGGATCATCCGCGCCACCGGCCAGGGAAAGTCGATGCCGTCCACGATCTCGGCGCCCACGTCGGGATGGGATTTGATGACGCCGAAGGCCGCATCCGACAGCTTTCCCGGCCGTGACAGGAAATCCGACGGCACGTTGATCTTGCCCAGGTCATGGATCAGCGCGCCGGTATGCAGCCCTTCCAGCCGGTCGGGGTCGAGGCCCAGCTTCTCGCCGATGGCGGTGGCCAGTTGGGCCACCCGGCGCTGGTGGCCGGCGGTATAGGGGTCGCGCATCTCCAGCGTCAGCGACACCGCCTTGACCGTCTGCAACAGCACCCGCTTCATGCGCTCGGCCGATTGCTGGCGCTCGCGCTCGATGGATTTGCGCTCGACGGCATAGGCGATGGTGCGCGCGATCAGTTGGCCGTCGCCCTGGCCCTTGACCAGATAATCCTGACAGCCGCGCTTGACCGCCGCCATGCCCACCGCCTCGTCGTTGAGGCCGGTGAACACCACCACCGGCAGGTCGGGTCCCAGATGGCGCATGGCGTCGATGGTCGCCACCCCTTGCGAATCGGGCAGCGACAGATCCAGCAGCACCGCGTCTGGGGCATTGTCGGCCAGCCAGCGGGCGGCTTCGCGCAGATCCTGCTTCCAGGCCAGATCGAAGCCGCCGACCTCGGCCAGAAGCACCTGGACCAGCCGGGCATCGCCCGGATTGTCCTCCACCATCAGCACCTTGGTGGGAGGGGACGAGGCATCGCGCATCAGGAACCTCCGTCCAAAGGAGTTCCCCCAAGGGTAAGCCCGAATAGCGCACAAGGCCAGCGCATGCGCGGGCTGGGCTGTCATGCGCGAATGCGGCTTGCCAGCCGCTCGCCCGGCGGACATCGGGCCATCGCCCGATTTACCTTTTAAGTTGTATGAATTACGATTGCGCCGCGCGCCGAGGGCATGTGCGGCCGCACCATCAGAGGGGGGAACATGAAACGACATCTCGGCGCCGCCTTGGCGGCGGCTCTTGCCATGGCGCTTGCCGCCTGCAATCCCACCCTGCCGCCCGAGCAGAAGGTGGGCAGCGTGGTCTATGCCAGCCCCGGCTGGGACAAGCAGACCCGCGACGCCTTCTATTGGCGCCAGCAGGGCACCGTGCTGATGCCGGTGGCGTGGTTCAAGGCGCTGGAGGAGCCGAACGGCACCCAGTTGATTTCCGACCGCAGCTATCTTTCGCGCTTCGGCTTCCTGGTGGACGACGTGCCCGAGGGACAATTCCCGGTGGGCTTCACCCCATTCCCACTGGGCGGGGTCGAGACGCTGGGCATGGGCTGCGCCGCCTGCCATACCGGCCAGGTGAACTACAAGGGCGTCGGCATCCGCATCGACGGCGGCGGCGGCCTGCAGAATTCGGCGCTGTTCATCTCGACCGTCGGCAAGTCGGTGATGGTGACCGCCGCCGAGGACGAGAAGTTCGAGCGCTTCGCCCGCCGCGTGCTGGGCGAGAACTATGGGCCGCAGACCAGGAACCAGCTCAAGCACGCCTTCGACATCGCCGCCGACAAGGCGCTGAACCAGGGCGGCTACGAGGCCCTGCACCGCATCTATCCGGTCGAGGAAGGGTTCGGGCGCCTGGACGCCCTGCAACGCATCGCCAACACCCTGTTGGGCGACGACCTGCAATACCAGGCCAACAAGAAGCCCGGCACCGCGCCGGTGCGTCTGCCCCACATCTGGGACGCGCCCTTCTACGACTGGGTGCAGTACAACGGCTCGGTCCGCCAGCCCATGATCCGCAACGTGGGCGAGGCGCTGGGCGTCAAGGCGCAGACCAATTTCGTCAGCGCCGCCGGCATGCCGCCGGCCGCGCCGGCGCTGTGGGCGTCGTCGATCCCCGTGCACGACCTGCACGCCACCGAAGAGAACCTGCGCAAGCTGAAGGCGCCGGTGTGGCCCAAGCAATTGCCGGCGGTGGACACCGTGCTGGCCTATACCAAGGGCAAGCCGCTATACGAGGAGATGTGCGCCGGCTGCCACGCGCCGCGTCCGTTCGCCCGCAAGGACTGGCCGGGGGTCACCTTCCTGCAGGTTCCCGTGGTGGACGTGAAGGAGGTGGGCACCGACGCCACCTTGCTCGCCAATTTCCTGGAACGCACCTACGACGCCACCAGCCTGGGCATCAAGAAGCCCATCACCGCCGGCGAAGGGCTGTATGTGGTGACCGAGCAGATCAAGGACTTCCAATACAAGCACGGCGCCAAGCCGGTGCCCCAGGAAAAGTGGGCGGAATACGACGGCTACGGCTGGCCCAACGAGGTGCGCGGCACCTGCGGCTACAAGGCCCGCCCGCTGGACGGCATCTGGGCGAACCCGCCCTTCCTGCACAACGGCTCGGTCCCCAGCATCTATGATCTGCTGTCGCCGGTGGCCGAGCGTCCCAGCGTGTTCTGGGTCGCCAACCGCGAATACGACCCCGTCCACCTGGGCTACGTGTCCACCGAATTCCCCGGCGGCACCCGCTTCGACACCGCAGTGATCGGCAATTCCAACAAGGGCCACGAATTCGCCGACGCCCAGCGCCCCGGCGTGATCGGCCGCGCCCTCAAGCCCGAGGAACGGCTGGCGATCATCGAATACCTGAAGGTGCTGGCGGAAGACCCCAAGCCGATCACCCGCAAGGCCGAGGAATACGCCGGCGACCACCGCTATCCGTGCTGGGAGAAGAAGCAATATTGGGGGCCGACCCCGCCCAAGGGCTGAAGCACCCACCCCACCTTGGCCCCCGTCCGCCCGGACGGGGGCTTTTTCTTGCTTAGAGCGGCGAGCGCCACATCTGGCGCACCGTCGCGATCTGCCGCCATTAAGGCGGCGTGCCTTAAATATGAGGCGTGCCGCTCCTGCTCGCATTGAGCGAGCGGCCAAGCGGCCGGAGGCCGCGCCCGGCGAGGGGCAAACATAAAACGAGACCAGCGTGCGTCAAATTTGACGCGCGATGGTCTACTCCCCGTCCTTGCCCGCGATGTCCTCGTCCCAGAGTTCCGGGCGTTCGCGGATGAAGCGGGCCATCAGGTCGATGCATTCGGCCGAGTCCAGCATCACCACCTCGACCCCGCGCGAGCGCAGGAAATCGGCGTTGCCGGCGAAGTTGCGCTCTTCGCCCACCACCACCCGGCGGATGCCGAACTGCACGATGGTGCCCGCGCACATCATGCAAGGGCTGAGGGTGGTGTAGAGGGTGACGCGGTCATAGCGCGGCCGTCGCCCGGCCTTGCGGATGCAATCCATCTCGCCATGGGCCACCGGGTCGCCGTCCTGGACGCGGCGGTTGTGCCCGGCGGCGACCACCGCGCCGTTCTCGACCATCACCGCGCCGATGGGCAGGCCGCCCTGGCGATAGCTTTCCAGCGCCTGTTCATAGGCCAGGTGCATGAAATCCGCGTCATTCATCGGCTTCTCCTATTGCGCCGCCAGGGCGGGCGCCGACATTTCGGCCAGCAGCGCCTTGAACGCCCGCATGGCGGCGGTGTCCACCGCGTCGCGGTGCTGGATCATCCAGGTTTCCACCTGCCCGTCCGTGATGCTCAGCGCCTCGATCTGGCCCCTGTGCTGCGGGCGCTCGACCACCGCGCGCGGCAGCAGGCTGACGCCCATGCCGGCGGCGATGCAGCCCAGCAGGCCGTCCAGCGTGCCGAATTCCATCACCCGCACCGGGCGCTCGCCGCGCGCCCGCAGCCATGCCTCGGTGCGCGGGCGATAGGCGCAGCCGGCGCGGAACACCAGCATGGCCCGCGTGTTGGCCTCCTCCTCCGACGCGATGCCGGCGGGCACCGCCAGCACCAGTTCCTCGACGAAGACGGGACCGCCGAGCACCCGTTCGTCGCGCACCGGACCGCCCAAAAAGGCCAGATCCACACGCCGCGCCAGCACCGCCTGCAACTGCTCGTCGGTGGTGCCGGTGGACAGCGACAGCGTGACCTTGGGGTGGCTGTGGTGGAACGCGCTCAGCACCGGGGGAAGGCGGACGGCGGCGGTGGTCTCCATGGACCCCAGCCGCAGGGTGCCGCCCTCGCCCACCGCCTCGCGCACGGCGTCGCGCGCTTCCTGGGTCAGTGCCAGGATGCGCTCGGCATAATCCAGCAGCAGTTCCCCCTCGGGCGTCAGGCGCATGCCGCGCGGTTCGCGCAGGAACAGCCGGGCGCCCAGCTCGTCCTCGAGCTTGCGCACGCGCGCCGAGACGTTGGAGGGGACCGAGTGGACCTCGGCCGCCGCCGCCCCCACCGATCCGGTGCGGGCCACGGCGCGAAACAGCCTGAGCGCGGCGGTATCCATGGCTGCGTTCTCCTATACCGAACGCTTAAAGCATAATTATTCGCTGGAACAGAAACAAGGCGCACGCCATTTTGGGGAAAAATACCAAACGGGAGGCATCATGGCGTCGCATAGCGGGCGGATCTTGGTGGGGGGCATGCTGGCCTGTGCGGTGGCGCTGGGGCTGGGCCGGTTCGCCTATACCCCCATCCTGCCGGTGATGCAGGCGGAATACGGCTTCGATGCCCAGGGCAGCGGCTGGCTGGCCGCCAGCAACAACGTCGGCTATCTGATCGGCGCGCTGTGGGCCGGCGCCGTGCGCACCGACGCCACCCGCCACCACCTGCTGTCATTGGGTTTCGTGCTGCTGCTGGCGACGCTGGCGCTGATGCCGGCCACCGCCTCGCCGCTGGTGTGGAACGGGCTGCGGCTGGTGGCGGGCATCGCCTCGGCGTGGATTTTCGTGCTGGCCTCGGCCCTGGTGATCCCCATGCTGACCGCCGCCGGCCATGCCCGCTGGAGCGGCCTGCATTTCGGCGGCGTCGGCCTGGGCATCATCCTGGCCGGGCTGGTGGTGGGCTGGACGGTCAACGCCCTGGGGTCCGACGTCGCCTGGCTGGTCACCGCCGCCCTGGGGCTGGCCGGCACGCTGGCGGCATGGCCCATCCTGGCCGCCGCCCATCCCCGCAACGGCGCCGCCGCCGCCGCCGCCCCGCCCCAGTCCCGCTTTCCCATCGCCCTGCTGGCCGCCGCCTATTTCTGCGAGGGCCTGGGCTATATCGTCACCGGCACCTTCCTGGTGGCGGTGGTGCGCGAAACCCCCGGCCTGGGCGGCTATGCCAATCTGTCGTGGGTGCTGGTCGGACTGGCGGCGCTGCCGTCGGCGGCGGCGTGGTCGTTCCTGGCCGAGCGCCACGGCCACTTGCGCGTGCTGGTGGCCGGCCACGTGGTCCAGGCGGTGGGCGTGGCCCTGCCGGCGCTGTCGGGCCACCCGGCCGCCGTGCTGGCCGGCGCGGTCATGTATGGCGGCACCTTCCTGGGCATCGTCGGCATGAGCCTGGCGTTCGGCCGCGTCATCAATCCCGCCGGCGCCGCCCGCGTCATGGGCCTGCTGACCGCGGTGTTCGGCATCGGCCAGATCATCGGCCCGGTGCTGGCCGCCCATCTGGCCGCCACCGGAGGCTGGGGACCGGCGCTGCTGATGGCGTCGGGCGTGGTTCTGCTGGGGGCGCCGCTGCTGCTGGCGGGGGCGGCGTGGGCGCGGCGCGGGGCGCCGCGTCTGGCTACTCGCTGACCACCATCACGCGGCCCAGCACGCCGACCGTGTCCACACTGCCCACACGGGCAGTGGAATAAAGCAGATGGTCGTCATAGGACAGCGCCAGACTTGCCAGCGAGGCCATGCCGCCGCACATCTCGCGGGCAAGGCTGCTGTCCCAGCAATTGCGCTTGGCGTGATCGACCAAGGCCCGGGCGTGGGCGGTTTCGTCCGGGTTGGTGGCGGCCATCGCGGTCACCAGCAAGGCGGCGCCTGTGGGTATCGCCAGTTTCAGCATGCAACGGGGTCCTTTACGTCAGTTCCCTGACGAATAGGTAGTGTTCCGGCCATCGGACGGCCAGTGACAAAAATGGATAGGCCGTCAGGATTTCTTCTTGGCGCCGATGCGGGGTTCCTGCCCCTTGATCAGGCGCAGGATGTTGGCCTGATGCCGCACGAAGCCCAGCGCCGCCAGACCGGCGGCCATGGCGGCGGTTTCCGGCCCCACCAGGAACCAGGCATAGACCGGCGCGGCGGCCAGCGCCACCAGCGCCGACAGCGACGAGATGCGAAACAGCGCCGCCACCACCAGCCAGGTGCCGCAGGCGGCCAATCCCACCGGCCACGCGGCGGCGATCAGGGTGCCCAGCGTGGTGGCCACGCCCTTGCCGCCCTTGAAGCCCAGCCAGACCGGAAAGTTGTGGCCGAGCACGGCGGCGAAGCCGGCCACCAGGGTGGCATGGCCGCCCAGCAGCGCCCAGGCCAGACCGACGGCGATGGCCCCCTTGCCGCCGTCCAGCAGCAGGGTGGCGAGCGCCAAGCCCTTGCGCCCGGTGCGCAGCACGTTGGTGGCGCCGATATTGCCCGACCCGATCTGGCGGATATCCCCCAGCCCCGCCATGCGGGTCAGCACCAGACCGAACGGGATGGAGCCGAGCAGATAGCCGCCCACGGCGGCGAGCGCCAGGTCAAGCATGCTTTTCGAACACCGTGCGACCGTCCACCACGGTGCGCATGACCATGCCCTGGACCGGGCGGCCGTCGAACGGCGAATTCTTGGACTTGGAGCGGAACTGCGCGGGATCGACCACCCAGGCGCGGTCGGGGGCGAACATCACCAGATCGGCGGCGGCGCCGACCTTGAGGCGGCCGGCCTTGAGGCCCAGCACGTCGGCCGGGGCCGAGGTGACCAGCCGCAGCGCCTGCAGCAGCGACAGATGGCCGTTATGCACCAGTTCCAGCGTCACCGGCAGCAGGGTTTCCAGGCCGACGCCGCCGAAATCGGCCAGGGCGAAGGGCTGGCGCTTGGATTCCGCATCCTGGGGCGCATGGTCCGAGGCGACGGCGTCGATCACGCCGTCCTTGAGCGCCTGAACCACCGCCAGGCGATTGGCCTCCGACCGCAAGGGCGGCGACAGCTTGGCGAAGGTGCGGTAGTCGCCCACCGCCAGCTCGTTCAGCGCGAAATAGGGCGGCGCCGTGTCGCAGGTCACCGCCAGCCCCTTGGCCTTGGCGCGCGCGATGGCGGCCAGCCCTTCCGCCGTGCTGACATGCGAGGCGTGATAGCGGCCGCCGGTCATCTCCACCAGCCGGATGTCGCGCTCCAGCATGATCACCTCGGCCTGTTCGGGAATGCCCGACAGACCCATGCGCGTGGCCAGTTCGCCGCCGTTCATCACGCCGGTGGCCAGGGACGGCTCCTCGGGGTGCTGGATGATCAGGCCGCCGAAGGTCGAGGCATAGGACAGGGCGCGCCGCATGACCTGGGCGTTGCTGATGGCCCTGGTGCCGTCGGTGAAGGCCAGCGCGCCGGCCTCCAGCAGGAAGCCCATCTCGGACAGTTCCTTGCCTTCCAGGCGCTTGGTGGCGGCGGCATAGGGATAGATCTTGGCCAGCCCGTTCTTGCGCGCGCGGCGGGCGACGAATTCCACCGTGGCGACCTCGTCGATGACGGGGTCGGTGTTGGGCAGGCACACCATGGAGGTGACGCCGCCGGCCACCGCCGCCTCGGCGGCGGATTTCAGGGTTTCCTTGTGCTCCTCGCCCGGCTCGCGCACCTGGACGCGCATGTCCACCAGACCGGGGGCCAGGCACAGGCCCTGGCAATCCACCACGGCGATGCCGTCGGGCACGCCGCCCTGGAACAGGCCGGGTCCCACATCGGCGATCACCTCGCCGTTGGTCAGCAGCGCGCCCCTGGAATCCAGTCCGGTGGCGGGGTCGAGCAGGCGGGCGTTGATATAGGCGACCAGCCCGGCTTGGGTGCGATGCGGCATCAGACGGCGACCGTGTTGGCAAGGTTGCGGGTCAGCAGGTCAAGGCAGGCCATGCGCACGGCCACGCCCATTTCCACCTGCTCGCGGATCAGCGAACGCTCGACGTCGTCGGCCACGTCCGAGTCGATCTCGACGCCGCGGTTCATGGGGCCGGGATGCATGATGACGGCGTCGGGCTTGGCGGCCGCCAGCTTGTCGCGGTCCAGACCGAAGAAATGGAAGTATTCGGGGATCGAGGGGATGAAATTGCCGCTCATCCGTTCGTTCTGGATGCGCAGCATCATCACCACGTCCACCCCGTCCAGACCCTTCTTCATGTCGTGGAACACCTCGGCCCCCATGCGGGCCACGTCGGACGGCATCAGGGTCTTGGGGCCGATCAGGCGCACCCGCGCGCCCATGGCGTTCAGCAGATAGATGTTGGAGCGGGCCACGCGGCTGTGCAGCACATCGCCGCAGATGGCGACCGTCAGCCCCTCGATCCGGCCCTTGCGGCGGCGGATGGTCAGCGCGTCCAGCAGCGCCTGGGTGGGGTGTTCGTGACTGCCGTCGCCGCCGTTGATGACCGCGCAATTGACCTTGGTGGACAGCAGCTTGACCGCGCCCGAATCGGGATGGCGAACCACCAGCACGTCCAGGTGCATGGCGTTCAGCGTCATGGCGGTGTCGATCAGCGTCTCGCCCTTGGCGACCGAGCTGGCCGAGGTCTGCATGTTGATGACGTCGGCGCCCAGCCGCTTGCCCGCCAGTTCGAAGCTGGTGCGCGTGCGGGTCGAGTTCTCGAAGAACAGGTTCACGACCGTGCGGCCGTGCAACAGGTTCTTGCGCTTGTCGTCGGAGCGGTTCTGGGCGACATAGCCGTCGGCCAGATCCAGTATGGCGGTGATCTCCAGCGGACCCAAACCCTGGATGCCGAGGAGATGGCGGTGGGGAAAGCGCGGCTCGATCATGGTGGGGCGAACTATAGGGCCGGCTTTTGCGGCCCGCAAGCGGCAGCCGCATGCGTGCCGGCGCAATTCCAATGGTGACCGGTTCGTTAAGAATCCTTATTATGCACACTATACCTTGGTCGGATGCATCACAGGACGTTTGTATGCAACGGCCACATGCGCGTGCAAATTGAAAAAAGCGATGAATCTTGGCGCAGTCCTTTGAGAATGTACGTCTGGTGATCGCAGACCCCAGCCCCATGGTACGCACGGGGCTGCGCGGCGCCTTGTTTTCCATCGGCTTTCGCAGCATCAACGAGACCGCCAGCTTCATCAAGCTGCACGACCTGATCGAACAGGACGCCATCGATCTTCTGATCACGGCCAGCGAGTTGGAGGACAACGACACCGGCTATCTGATCAGCGAGATGCGCAACCAGCGGCTGGGGCCGAACCCCTTTGCGGTGGTGATCACCCTGCTGGCCAATGCCGAGCCGGATTACGTCAAGCGGGTCATCGACTCGGGCGCCGACGATCTGTTGCTGACGCCGGTCCAGCCCGACCAATTGATCATGCGCATCGAAAAGCTGACGCGGGGGCGCAAGCCGTTCGTGGTTACCCACGATTATACCGGCCCCGACCGGCGCACCAAGGCGCGCGCCTTCGAAACCCATTCGGCGCCCATGCTGGAGGTGCCCAACCCGCTGCGCTTCCGCGCCGAGGCGTCCAGCCTGGACGGCACCCGGCTGAACCGCATGGTCGCCGAAAGCGCGACCACGCTGAATCGCATCAAGATCGAACGCTATGCGGTGCAGATCGACTGGCTGGTCACCCACATCCACGCCACCATCCGCGACGGCGTCGCCGCCGACCAGACCACGCTGGCACCCTATACGGCCAAGCTGAGCCTGGTGGCCGAAGACATGGTGCGGCGCATGCGCGGCACCCCGTCCGAAACCTTCACCGCGCCGGTGGCGGAATTGCTGAACACCGCCAAGCGGCTGGAAATCGACCCCGCCACGGTCCCCTTCGCCGAGATGGAGCGGCTGGTCACCCTGTCGCGCACCATCAGCCGGGCGCTGGGCAGCCCGCCGGCTTCCGTCAAGGCGACGGGCGCGCCGTGCGCGCCGTGCGCGCCCATGGCACCGCAGCAACGCATGGCGGTGGTCACCTGAGGCCGCACTCGGCCTGAACGGAAAAGGGCCGCCTATTCGGCGGCCGCTTCCTTGCTTTTCCGGGTCGCCGGCTTTTTGGCCGGGGCCTTCTTGGCCGCACCTGCCTTCTTGGGCGCGGCCTTCTTCGCGGCACTCTTCTTTTCCGCGCCGTCGGCGCCGTCCTCCGCCTTGGCCTTGGCCTTGCGGGCCGGCGCCTTGCGGGCGGGCTTGGCCGGGGCCTTGGCCGCCTTGGCGTCGATCAGGCGGATGGCCTCGTCCAGGGTGACCGTGTGGGGATCGGCATCTTTCGGCAGGGTGGCGTGAACGCCATCGGACGACACATAGGGACCATAGCGGCCCTCGTGCACGGTGACCGGCTTGCCCGCGCGCTCGCCAAGCGTGCGCAACGGCTCGGCGCCCTTCTTGACGCGGGCCTGGGCCAGCAGCTCGACGGCACGGTTCATGCCGATGGTCAGCACGTCGTCGTCCTTGCCCAGCGACTTGAAGGCGCCGTCATGCTTGAGATAGGGACCGAAGCGGCCGACACCCGCCTCGATCTTCTTCTTGGTTTCGGGGTGCAGCCCCACCTCGCGCGGCAATTCCAGCAGCTTGACGGCGATGTCCAGCGTCACCTCGGCGGGGACGAGGCCCTTGTACAGCGACACCCGCTTGGGCTTGGCGCCCTCGCCCAACTGCACGTACCAGCCATAGGGCCCCTTGCGCAGGGTGACCATCTCGCCGCTGGCGGGATGGGCGCCCAGTTCCTTCGGCCCCTCGGCACCGTCGGCGGGGGCGTCGCCCTCGCCGCCCACGCCCAAGGGGCGGGTGAAGCGGCATTCGGGATAGTTGGAGCAGCCGATGAAGGCGCCGAACTTGCCCAGCTTGAGCGACAGCCGGCCGGCATTGCAGGTCGGGCACAGGCGCGGGTCGTGGCCGGAACCGTCATCGGGGAAGAAGTGCGCCCCCAGTTCGGCGTCCAGCGCCTCGATGACGTCGGAAATGCGCAGTTCCTTGGTCCCCTCGACCGAGGCCGAGAAGGCGCGCCAGAAATCCTCCAGCACCTTGCGCCAGTCGATATGGCCGCCGGAAATCTCGTCGAGCTGGTTTTCCAGGTCGGCGGTGAAGTTGTACTCCACGTAGCGGCCGAAGAACTGCTCCAGGAAGGCGGTGACCAGGCGGCCGCGATCCTCGGGCACGAAGCGGCGGCTGTCCAGGCGCACGTAATTGCGCTCCTGCAACACCGAAAGGATCGACGCATAGGTGGACGGGCGGCCGATGCCCAGCTCTTCCATGCGCTTGACCAGGCTGGCTTCGGAATAGCGCGGCGGCGGCTGGGTGAAATGCTGCTCGGGGCGCACGCCCTGGCGCTTCATGTCGTCGCCCTCGGCCACGTCGGGCAGCAGGCGTTCGGAATCCTCGTCCTCGGCGCCGGGCGCCGGGGCGTCGTCGCGGTCCTCGCGATAGACCTTGAGGAAGCCGTCGAACACCACCACCGACCCGGTGGCGCGCAAGGTGACGGCGCGGTCGTCCGAGGTGATGTCCACCGCCACCTGATCCAGTTCGGCCGCCGCCATCTGGCTGGCCACCGTGCGCTTCCAGATCAGCTCATAAAGGCGAAGCTGGTCGCGCTCCAGGTAGCGCGCCACCTGGTCGGGGCGGCGGAACATGTCGGTGGGGCGGATGCACTCGTGCGCTTCCTGGGCGTTCTTCGCCTTGGTCTTGTAGAGGCGCGGGCTGTCGGGAACGTAGCCCTTGCCGAAATCCTTGGCGATCAGGTCGCGGGCGCCGGCGATGGCCTCGGCCGCCATCTGCACGCCGTCGGTACGCATGTAGGTGATCAGACCCACCGTCTCGCCGCCGATGTCCACGCCTTCGTACAGACGCTGGGCAAGCTGCATGGTCTGCTTGGCCGACATGTGCAGCTTGCGGCTGGCTTCCTGCTGCAGGGTCGAGGTGGTGAAGGGCGCATACGGGTTGCGCCGCGCCTTCTTGCGCTCCACATGGCCCACATGGAAGCGGCGCGCCTCGATGGCGGCCTTGGCGGCCATGGCCTCGCCCTCGTTGGGCAGCGAGAACTTGTCCAGCTTCTGCCCGCCCAGATGGGTCAGGTTGGCGGTCAGCATCTGCCCCTTGGGGGTCAGGAAGTCGGCGGCGACCGTCCAGTATTCCTGGGTCTTGAAGCGTTCGATCTCGGTCTCGCGCTCGCAGATCAGCCTGAGCGCCACCGATTGGACGCGGCCGGCCGACTTGGCGCCCGGAAGCTTGCGCCACAGCACCGGCGACAGCGTGAAGCCGACCAGATAGTCGAGCGCGCGCCGCGCCAGATAGGCGTCCACCAAATCCTGGTGGATGTCGCGCGGATTGCGCATGGCCTCGGTCACGGCGGTCTTGGTGATCTCGTTGAACACCACGCGCTTGACGTCCTTGCCCTTCAGCGCGCCGCGTTCCTCCAGCACCCTTTTGACGTGCCAGGAAATGGCCTCGCCCTCGCGATCCGGGTCGGTGGCCAGGAACAGCTTGTCGGCCTTCCTGACCGCGCTGGCGATTTCCTTGATCTGGCGCTCGGACTTGGAATCCGTCTCCCATTCCATGGCGAAGCCCTCGTCGGGCTTCACGCTGCCGTCCTTGGCCGGAAGATCGCGGATGTGGCCATAGGAAGCGATCACCTGGAAATCGCTGCCCAGGTACTTGTTGATAGTCTTGGCCTTGGCGGGAGACTCGACGACGACGACCTTCATCCGGACCCGATGGTGCGAGGAAAGAGAGTGTGGGAGGTCCGGGCCTAGAGGAACGCCAGCAGGGAAACCTGATTGCCGGGATGACGCTCCAGGCGGCCGGCCAGCTCCAGTTCGAGCAGGACCAGGGACACCACGGAAGCAGACAATTGGCATTCACGGATGAGCAAGTCAACCGTCACAGGAGATGCGCCCAGGCTTTCCATCATCCGCACCCGCGCCCGCTCCAGTTCCTCGTCCGCAGGCGAGGCGGGCGGAGCGGCGCTGAAACCCTTGCCTTCGCCCTCGGCCAGGGGGCGGCGCAGCATGTCGTCCAGCACCGCCAGCACGTCGGCCGCCGATTCGGTCAGCGCGGCGCCGTGGCGGATCAGGTCGTTGGGGCCGTTGGCGCGCGGATCCGCCGGATGGCCGGGCACCGCGAACACCTCGCGCCCCTGATCGGCGGCCATGCGCGCGGTGATCAGCGAGCCGGATTTCAGGCTGGCCTCGACCACCACCACGCCTAAGGACAGGCCGGAAATGATGCGGTTGCGGCGCGGGAAATGGCTGGCCTGGGGCTGGGTTCCCGCCGGCATCTCCGACACCACGCAGCCCATGGCGGCGATGTCGTCGTAAAGCCGCTGGTTCTCGGGCGGGTAGATCACGTCCACGCCGCCGGCCACCACCGCCACCGTGCCGGCGGCCAGCGAACCTTCATGCGCCGCCGTGTCGATGCCGCGCGCCAGGCCCGACGCCACCACCAATCCGGCGCGGCCCAGGTCAGCGGCCATGCGGCGGGCCAGGTTGCGCCCGTTCACCGAGGCGTTGCGCGCCCCCACCATGGCGACCATGGGCCGGCCCAGCAGCGACGGATTGCCGCGGGCGTAAAGAACTGGGGGCGCGTCGTCGATGGCGGCCAGATGGCGGGGATAGGCGTCCTCGCCCCAGGCCAGGACATGGGCGCCCAGCTTTTGGGCGGCCTCCAGCTCGGCCTCGGCCGTCGCCTTGGGGCAGACGACGATGGGGCGCTTGCCGCCGCCCCGCCGGGCCAGCTCGGGCAGCGCCGCCAGGGCGGCCGAGGCGGTGCCGAAGCGTTCGAGCAGGCGCCGGAAGGTGCGCGGCCCCACATTCTCGCTGCGGATCAGCCGCACCCAGTCCAGTCGCTCGGCGGGCGTAAGGTTGTGTCGTTTCTCGTCCATGGCGTGCAGGGTGCGGCAACTGGCCGCCCCCGTCAAGCAAGCCCGGCACGGCGCTATTCGGTGCGGATCGCCTCGCGCGCCAGCATGCGGTCGCACAGCGACTTGGTGTCCCACGACGACGACTTGCCCAGCGCGGCCTCGATCTCGGGCCACAGCCGCTTGAAGGCGGCGTGCCCCAGCCCGCGCAGATGGCGCAGGAAGTCCCAGGACGGCGCATCCTTGGAATAGATGCCCAGCCGCGCCATGTCGTCGTCGGCGTGGATACGGTGCAGGTTGATGCGGCGATAGCCGGATTCCGGCCGGATCTGGTCGGCGTCGATCAGGCGGTTGATGGTTTCGATGGCGTTGACCTCGTGCACCAGGGTGGCCGAAAAGGTGATCTCGTTCAGCCGGTCCATGATCTGGCGGGCGCTGCGCGGCACGCCCTCGCGGTGCAGCGGGTTCAGCGTGACCAGCAGGATGTCGCTGCAATCCGCCCGGCGCAGGCAATCCACCAGCGGCGTCAGCGGCGGGTTGCCCATATAGCCGCCATCCCAATAGGCGCTGCCGGCGATGCTGACCGCCTGGAAGGCGCTGGGCAGACAGGCCGAAGCCTTCAGCGCGTCGGGCGACACCGCGCCATCGACGAACAACTGGCGGCGGCATTCCTCCACATCGGTGGCGGCCACCATCAGCATGGGCACGCCGCGCTCGGGCACCGCCAGGATGGCGGGCAGTTCGGGAAAGACCTGGCGCAGCACGCTGTTGAGGTAATTGGCGATGCCCAGATCGGCGGGCGACACGCCGGTGCCGGCCATGTCGGCCCAGCGCGCCGCCGGGCTGTCGTCGATGTTCCAACTGGGCGACAGGCCGATGGCGGCGACGAACGGGTTGCCGCCCCAGAAGGCGGCGCGGGCGACGCTTTCCCACAAATCCTGAAGCTTGGTCCGGGCGCCCTCGGCCATGCGCTTGGTGCGCGCGGTGGCCGGCCCCGGCAGCGCGGCGCCCTCGTGCAGGCCATAGACCAGGGCGGTGGCGTTGAGCGCGCCGGCCGAGGCGCCGCTGGCGCCCACCAGTTCGATCCGGCCGGCGGCGACCTCGTCCAGCAGCCCCTCCAGCACGCCCCAGGTGAAGGCGCCGTGGGCACCCCCGCCCTGCAAGGCGACGCCTATGCGTTTCGGTCCGGCCATGCCACCCTCCCGATCGATCCTGCTTGATGAAACGCTACGCGAAACACGTGTGGCTGGCAACGGTACCGGGTGCCCAGCCGATGGACAAAGCAGCATGGCGCGCTAAGCTGGGAGCGGCGACAGTCGCGATGGGGGCAAGACATGAGCACTAACGGCAATCCCGAACGGCGGACCTTTGCCAAGGGGACCGTGATCTTCCGCGAGGGGGAGCGGGGCAACGAAGCCTATCTGGTGCAAAAGGGCACGGTGCGCATTTTCAAGACCGTGCACGGCAAGCGCGTCACCCTGGGCCAGTGCAGGCCGTTCCAGGTTTTCGGCGAACTGGCGCTGCTGGACGACGCGCCGCGCATGGCGGCGGCCGAGGCGTGCGAGGAAACCACCGTCATGGTGCTGTCCAAGGCCACCATCCGCGAGATGCTGGACAGCGCCGCCCCCGGCCTGACCACGCTGATCCAGTCGCTGATCGGGACCATGCGGGTGATGGGCGACGAGCTGGCGGCCGCTCGGGCGCAGATCAGCGAATTGGGGGGCTAAGCCCCGGCCAACCTTTGATTTGACTTGTTGGCCGGTATCCGGCCGCCATTGCGGCGGCGGCCAAGCCGCCGGAGGCGGCGCCCGGCGAGGGACAACACAACCGGTCCATTCATTGGCCGGTTGGTTAGGAATCCCAACCCGACGGGACCGTTCCGGGGCGGAAGGGGGATCAGCCGCCCTCGTCCACCTTCAGCGTCTTGGCGTATTCCTCGCGCCATTCGCGGTCGGTCTGGCCGGATTTCTTGCGCTCTTTCGCCCGCTTGACGCATTCGGCGATCATCTTGTCCATGGCGGACATCTTCTTGGGGGGCGCGGCAGGCTTTTTCGGCTTGGACTTGGCCATGGGACCTCCGTTCGGCTGGCCCCGCCACAGTGAACCCGCGGCCCCGGTCTTGTCCACTGCGCCAATGACGGCTGACCCGCAGCCCGCGCCCAGGTGTTGTTCCCGCTGTCTGGTTCAACCACACACGGAGCATGCCATGCGCCCCCCCGTCCCCATCCTGGCGCTGACCCTGGCCCTGGCGGCCTTTCCCGCCGCCGCGCAGCAGGCCGCCAAGCAGGAACTGAGCAGCCAGGACCGCCATTTCGCCGAACACGCCATGGCCGGCGGCATGATGGAGGTGCAACTGGGCAAGCTGGCCGACCAGCGCGCCGCCAGTGCCAGCGTCAAGACGTTCGGCCAGCGCATGGTCACCGACCATTCCAAGGCCAACCAGCGCCTGTCGGAAATCGGCAGCGGGCTGGGCCTGAAGCCGCCGGCCGAGCTGCCGCGCGAGCAAAGCCGCACGGTCGAGAAGCTGGCCGGGCTGTCGGGGGCGGAATTCGACCGCGCCTACATGGCGGCCATGATCGACGATCATAAAAAGGACATCGGCGAATTCCGCAAACAGGCGGAAAAGGGCGAAAACGCCCAACTCAAAAGCTTTGCCCAGGATAGCGTGCCCATCTTGGAGCAACACCTGCGCCTGGCCGAGGACACCCAATCCCGCCTGGGCGGCCAGCAGGCCCAGACGCCGCGCTAGGGCGGCGGGCCTCGAACGCGAGGCGCGATGGTCCTGCGCCCATGCCGGGCGCGCGACCTGCGAGGACAGGTCATCAAGCTTGAAGCGTGAGGCGCATTTTTGGCCTTCACGCTCCGGGTCGCGAACGGGGTGCCCCTTGTGGCCGGCCGGCACAGGGGCTACCCTTTTGCCATGACCAAGCCCAAACGCCCCAAAGCCGTTCCCATGCCCTCCAAGCAGGAGGTGCTGGACTTCATCCGCTCGCAACCCGGCCGCGTCGGCAAACGCGAACTGGCCCGCGCCTTCAACCTGAAGGGCGCCGACAAGATCGGCCTCAAGGCCTTGCTGAAAGAGCTGGAGGGGACCGGCGCCATCGAGCGCGGGGCGCACCGCCGCTTCGCCCGTCCCGGCGCGCTGCCCGAGGTGGCGGTGGTCGAGATCACCGCCACCGACACCGACGGCGAGCTGATCGCCCGCCCGCTGGCCTGGGAGGGCGAGGGCCGCCCGCCGCGCATCTTCATGGCGCCGTGGCGCAAGGGCGACGTGGTGGTGGGCGTGGGCGACCGCGTGCTGGCCAAGCTGCGCCGCATCAAGGACGACACCTACGAGGGCCGCACCGTCCGCATCGTCGGCGAGGCCAAGGCCCGCGTGCTGGGGGTGTTCGACCCCATGCCCGACGGGTCGGGCCGGGTGCGCCCGACCTCGCGCAAGGAAAAGGCCGATTACAACGTGCCGCGCGGCGAGACCGGCGGCGCCGAGGCCGGCGAGCTGGTGATGTGCGACCTGCTGCCCGGCCGCTTCTACGGCCTGCGGCAGGTGGCGGTGAAGGAGCGGCTGGGCCGCATGGGCGCGCCCAAATCGGTGTCGCTGGTGGCCATCCACGCCAACGACATCCCCTTCACCTTCCCCGACGAGGTGGTGGCGAGCGCCGAGGCCGCCGGCCCCGCCACCATGGACCATCGCCTGGACCTGCGCCCCATCCCGCTGGTCACCATCGACGGCGAGGACGCCCGCGACTTCGACGACGCGGTGTGGGCCGAACGGCAGGAGGACGGCGGCTGGCACTGCATCGTCGCCATCGCCGACGTGTCGTGGTACGTGCGCCCGGGCGACGCCCTGGACCGCGAGGCGTACAAACGCGGCAACTCGGTCTATTTCCCCGACCGCGTGGTGCCCATGCTGCCCGAGCAACTCTCCAACGGCTGGTGTTCGTTGCGCCCCAACGAGGATCGCGGCTGTCTGGCCGTGCATTTCTGGCTGGACAAGGACGGCAACAAGACCAAGCACAAATTCGTGCGCGGCATGATGCGTTCGGCCGCGCGCCTGACCTATACCCAGGTGCAGGACGCCCATGACGGCCGCCCCGACGATCTGACCGGGCCGCTGCTGGAGCCGGTGATCAAGCCGCTCTACGGCGCCTGGAACGCATTGTTCGCCGCCCGCACCCGGCGCGGTGTCCTTGAGCTGGACATCCCCGAGCGCAAGGTGGACATCAGCCCCGACGGCCAGGTGCTGGGCATCAAGCCGCGGCCGCGCTTCGACAGCCACCGGCTGATCGAGGACTTCATGATCCAGGCCAATGTCTGCGCCGCCGAGGAGCTGGAGCGCGTGCGCAAGCCGTGCATGTACCGCGTGCACGACCAGCCCAGCATCGAGAAGCTGGAATCCTTGCGCGAGTTCCTGTCGTCGATGGACCTGAGCCTGCCCAAGGGTCAGGTGCTGCGGCCCGGCCAGTTCAACCTGATCCTGGAAAAGGTCAAGGACACCGCCAACGAGACCCTGGTCAACGAGGTGGTGCTGCGCAGCCAGGCCCAGGCCGCCTACAGCCCCGAGAACATCGGCCATTTCGGCCTCGGGCTGGCGCGCTACGCCCATTTCACCTCGCCCATCCGCCGCTATGCCGACCTGCTGGTCCATCGCGCGCTGGTCTCGGGGCTGAAGCTGGGCGACGGCGGCTTGCCGCCCGATTGCCTGCCCGATTTCGTGGAATGGGGCGAGCACATCTCGGCCACCGAGCGGCGCGCCGCCACCGCCGAACGCGAGGCGGTGGACCGCTATGTCACCGCCTTTCTCGCCGACCGGGTGGGTGCGAGCTTCGCCGCCAAGGTGTCGGGCGTCACCCGCTTCGGCCTGTTCGTCAACCTTCTGGAAACCGGGGCCGACGGCCTGGTGCCGGTCAGCACCCTGCCCGAGGATTTCTACGAGCATGACGAGGTTCACCACGCCCTGATCGGCAAGCGCACGCGGCGTCAGTTCCAGTTGGGCCAGATGCTGGACGTGGTGCTGCACGAGGCCAACCAGTTGACCGGCTCCATGCTGTTCCGCCTGGAAGAGGCCGAGCCGGCCCGGCCGGGCGGCAGCCGCCCCCGCGCCCGGCTGGCCAAGCCGGAACGCAAGGGGCCGTTCAAGAAGGGTCGCGGGCGGCGCTGACGCCGCCCCGACGGGTTGCCACAATATTAACAGGCGGTTAACACCACGAGCTTTCGGCGCCGGCACCCCTTCCGCGCGGGCATTTCTAAACCCCGGGTCTGCGCGGCGGGAAAGTGACTTTCCATTTACTTTCCACCCCCAAAGAGGTAAGTGAAAAGACTGGTCCCAAGCAGCACGCCTCAGGCATGATCACTTCGCGTACTGCTTAGGACATACCTCGGGTGACAGCTTTGAAGCGTAACGCCGTAGCACGTTGGACCATCGCCGCCTCGCTGTTCATCGCCGGCTCGTGCGCCCCGGTGAGCCAGGGGCTGCAAGCCAATCCCCACGCCCCCTACGACACGGCGGAGGCGGAAAAGACCTTTACCTTCGGCTACACCTCGATCGTCGAGCGCCACCTTGACCGCGTGACCGCCGCCTCGATCGCCATGGAGGGCATGCGCGGACTGGCCGCCATCGACCCGGAAATCGGCGTTTCCCGCCTTGACGACAAGGTTCTGCTGAGCTCGTCCGAACACGTGGCCGCGGAATATCCCGCGCCGGCCGAGGACGACGTGCGCGGCTGGGCGCGGCTGACCGTGACCACCGCGCTGGAAGCGCGCGGCCTGTCCACCAAGGTGCAGGAAGCCGAGCTGGAAAAGATCTACGAGGTGGTGTTCGACGCCACCCTGGCCAAGCTGGACCTGTTCTCGCGCTATGCCGGGGCCAAGGAAGCGCGCGAGCACCGCGCCAGCCGCAACGGCTTCGGCGGCATCGGCATCAAGTTCGACCTGACCGAGGGTGAGTCCCACGTCACCGAGGTGATGGAGGAAACCCCCGCCGCCGCCGCCGGCCTGCAGGTGGGCGACATCATCACCCATGTGGAAGGCGAGTCCATCGCCGGCATGAGCAAGGAAGACATTTCCAAGCGCCTGCGCGGTCCGGTCTCGTCCACCCTGAGCCTGTCGGTGCGGCGCGGCTTCAAGCCGCTCGAGGTCAGCATGCGGCGCGGCCTGATCGTGCCGCCGACGGTGACTGCCCAACTGCGCGACGGCATCGGCGAGTTCAAGATCACCAGCTTCAACCAGCGCACCGACCAGACCCTGCGCCAGTCCATGGAGCATCTACGCGCCCAGAACGGCGGCCCGCTGCGCGGCGTGGTGCTGGACATGCGCGGCAATCCCGGCGGCCTGCTGGACCAGGCGGTCAAGGTGTCGGACCTGTTCATGCGGGAAGGCCCCATCGTCGCCACCAAGGGACGCTCGCCGCTGGCCAGCCAGTCGTACGAGGCGCATGAGGGCGACATGGGCGAGGACCTGCCGGTGGTCGTGCTGGTGGACGGCAAGTCGGCCTCGGCCGCCGAGATCGTCACCGCCGCCCTGCAGGATTCCGGGCGCGCCGTGGTGATCGGCACCAATTCCTATGGCAAGGGCACGGTGCAGACCGTGATCCAATTGCCCAATGACGGCGAGATGACTCTGACCTGGTCGCGCTTCCACACGCCGTCGGGCTATGCCCTGCATGGCCTGGGGGTGTTGCCCACCCTGTGCACCGCCAACGAATCGGCCACGCCCGACAATCTGATGGCCGGAGTGGTGCAGGCGTCGCTGCCGGCGCCGGTGACCACCAACCTCACCCTGTGGCGCCACGCCCGCCTGGACGAGACCGACCTGCGCAAGCAATTGCGCGCCACCTGCCCCGGCGCCAAGCATGGCGAGGCCGCGCTGGAGATGGAACTGGCCGAGGGGCTGCTGCGCGACCCGGTCGCCTATCAGAGCGCGCTGGCGCTGTCCACGCCCGGCCACACGCCCGACGCGGCGCACATCCCCGATCACGACCCCGCCCACGATCGCCAGATCAGCCACTGACCCAGGCTACTTGCGGTTGACGGACCTCGCCCCATCAGGCAAAGTCCGCGCCGCCCGAAGCAGGCCCGCTTCGGGGGTGGGAAGGGGCGCCGACGGCGCCGGTGGCCGGAATTCCATGGCAGACAACGGCATCACGCTGGAAAGTGTCCTGCGCTCGGTGGTTCGCATCACCGAACAGCGCAGCCGTGAGAATTTGGAGCAATGCCTGGTCTCGACCCTGATCGAGCTGGCCGGCATCGTCTTCGTCACCATCGCCCGCCCGCTGCCGCGCAGCAACGGCACCGTCATCGACATCCTGGCCCATGGCGGCCGCGACCGCGGGCTGCTGCCCGAAGCACCCTGCCAGCCGCTGGACCAATACCCGCTGATGGCCCGCTGCATGGCGCTGGGCGGCGAGGTGCGCGAAACCCCCTGCGACGGCATCGAGCGCCGCTGCCTGCCCATCCTGGACGGCGACGAGATCGTGGCCTTTCTGGTGGTGGACAGCACCGACGCCATGGCGGGGTCCGAGCCGGTGGTGCGCGCCTTCGTCGCGGTCTATCGCAACTATCTGGCCATCCTGAAGGATTCCGAGCGCGACACGCTGACCGGCCTCAAGAACCGCAAGACCTTCGACGACAACATCACCCGCGCCATCGCCCACACCCGCGCCACCCGCGCGGCGGGCGACCGCCGCCGGCACGAGGACGACGAGCACCACTGGCTGGCCATCGTCGATATCGACCATTTCAAGCGCATCAACGACACCTACGGCCATGCCTTCGGCGACGAGGTGCTGTTGCTGTTCGCGGCGCTGATGCGCAAGGTGTTCCGCGCCGAAGACCTGTTGTTCCGCTTCGGCGGCGAGGAGTTCGTGGTGGTGCTGGCCCCCACCGTGGCCGCCCGCGCCCGCCAGGCGTTCGAGCGCCTGCGCGAGACGGTGGAGGGGTTCCACTTCCCCCAGGTGGGCCAGGTGACCACCAGCGTCGGCTTCGTGCGCATCGACCCCGAGGACATCCCCGCCACCGTGGTCGGCCAGGCGGACGAGGCGCTGTATTGGGCCAAGCGCCACGGCCGCAACCGCGTTTGCCACTACGACGATCTGGTGGCCGCCGGCGAGCTGAAACCGCACGACACCGAAGGCGGGGTCGAGCTGTTCTAGGCCGCGATGCCCGGCCGGGCGGGGTTTGGCGACCCGGGCCTCGGGCCGAGAGCAAGAAGCCCTTGACTCTGCCAGCCAAAACAGTATCTTCCGGCCCCTACGTTTCGTACAAGCACCAACGATTTCGGGATTTTCGTCATGGCCAAGCCTGCCACCATCCTCATCAAGCTGCTTAGCTCCGCGGGTACGGGCTACTTCTACGTGGCGAAGAAGAACCCCCGCAAGACCACCGAGAAGCTGAAGTTCCGCAAGTACGACCCCGTCGTGCGCAAGCACGTCGAGTTCAACGAAGCCAAGATCAAGTAAGGCTTCCTTCGGACTTCCCAAGGGTTTCAACGCCCGCCCGGGAATACCTGGGCGGGCGTTTTCCTTTGCCCGCTTGCCTTCCCTCCTCCCGCCCCGCGCCCCCATAATGCCGCAGGCAGGCGTCTGCGCGCCCTGTGGCCGGCGCCGGCTGAAGACGCCCGCAGGGCCTGCGGGCGGCCCGCTCTGCCCTGGCTTTTTCCCATGGGCGAGCGTGACCTGAGACTGTCCGCTTTAAGACCGGAAGGGCCGTCGAAGTGCCCCGGCCGCCATTGCCTTCGCGACGCCCGTCCGCATGTCATCGACCACGGTTCAGCCGTCTCGCCGCGCCACGGGGGACACCGACAGCCTGCGCACACACGCCCCAAAACGAAAGGCCCCTTGCGGGGCCTTGGTCGTCATGGGTGCTGGGATTCGGCCTCAGGCCAGGAACTTGCCCACGGTCTGGAGGAAATTGGCCACCGAGATGGGCTTGGCGATATAGCCCTCGCAGCCGCCCTCGCGGATCTTCTCCTCGTCCCCCTTCATGGCGAAGGCGGTGACGGCGATGACCGGAATGGCCTTCAGCTCGTCATCGTCCTTGAGCATCTTGGTGATCTCGAGGCCCGAGATTTCCGGCAACTGGATGTCCATCAGGATCAGGTCGGGATGATGGGAGCGCGCCAAATCCAGCGCCTCGCGACCGTCCTTGGTCTGCAGGGTGGCATACCCATTGGCCTGCAGCAGATCGTTGAACAACTTCATGTTCAGGTCGTTGTCTTCCACGATCAGAACGGTCTTCGCCATGAGATCCCCTGTATTGGCGGATGAAACGCGCCATCAAGGCCTTGGCCCACCCCCGGACTGACGCGTTCATCAATGGGCGATCATCATGGGCAATTTGGCTAAACAAGTCAAACCAAGGAAGGGGCGGAAATCACCGCCGCCGCGCAAGTCCCGCCAGGGCGAGAACCAGCCATCCGGCCATGAACGACAGGCCGCCCGCCGGCGTGACCATGGGCACCGGCAAGGGCGCGCCGCCGGCCAGCGCGCGCCAGTAAAGCGAGCCGCAAAACAGCGCCAGCCCGAGCACGAACAGCGCCGCCGCGCCATGGGCAATCCGGCGTCCCTCGGCCGCCAGGCGATCGGCGGCCAGCAGGGCCAGCGCATGCACCAACTGGTAGTGGGACGCCTGCTGCGCCAGCCCCTGGGCATAGGCGTCGCCGGCCAGCCCGTGGGCGGCGTAAGCCCCCAGCCCCACCGCCACCACACCACTGAGACCAGCCAAGACCACCCACGCCCGCATTGCCTTTGCTCCCTGACGAAAAACGGCTGACGCCAGTGTATAGCGTCAGCCGTTGTTGGGAACCATGTCCGAAACGGTGAAGGTTTGTGCTCGACGTCAGTGGCGCGCCGGCTTGCTCACCCGCGGGCCATAGGCATCCGCCGGGCCGCCCAGCTTGATCGCCTGATCCAGGGTGGCGGTGGCGGCGATGCGGTTGGCCGGCAATTCGGCCGACGGCGGCGGCGTGGGCATGCGGGCGGCCACCGGCACCGCCGGCTTGGGCCGCGCCTCGGGCGTCGGCTGGGCCGGGG
>JAFAAW010000075.1 GCA_023426365.1 Pseudomonadota bacterium | reverse complement strand
CCGGCGCGGACGTGGCGAAATCGGTAGACGCAAGGGTCTTAAAAACCCTCGACTTCGGTCATACGGGTTCGAGTCCCGTCGTCCGCACCATCACTTCGATGGCCGGCACTCCGATAACCGGGGGCTTGGTTGTCGCCCGCCAAGCGGGGGCTTTCGGCGCGGCGCCTCAGCGCATCATCAATCGGATGACGAGCACTTCCAGGCAATTGGCGCCGGCGGGGTCCTTGCGCACCGCGTCCAGGGCGACCGCCTTGACGGTGGCGGCGGGATTCCCGCGGGAGAAATCCTCCCAGGTCATGGCCGACAGGGTGTGGGCGATGTCTTGCGACACCTTCTTGTTCAGGCTGACCTGCAGGGGGAAGACCGCCGTCAGTTCCATGTTCACCGTGTGGAACAGCCCTTGGGCGTCCCAATACTCGATCACGATGCTAGGCAGCTTGACATAGACCTCGCCCCCCTTGCCGCCACCGCCGGCGGCAACGGCCGGCGTGGCGCCCAGGGTCAGCAGGGCGGCCAGGACGGCCCGGCGGCGAAGGGGCGGGGCGGCCATGGCGTCACGGCTCGTCGACGGCCAGGGTGACCTGGGCCTCGGCCAGTTCGGCCCCCATCAGCCGGATGTTGCCCAACAGCGCGCCGACGATGACGCGCACCCCCTTGGGGGCCTGCTCCAACTGTTCGGTCAGGCGGTCCTTGCCGATCACCACGCAGGCGGTCTCGGCCTCGGCCACCGCCGAGGCCATGCGGGGCTGATCGTCGATCAGCGCCATTTCGCCGAAGATGCCGCCCTGGATCACCGTGCCCAAATCGACCCGCTTGCCCTTCACCGTCTTGAAGATGGCGACGCGGCCGTACTCGACCACATAGGCCTCGGTACCAGGCTCGCCCTCGGCGAAGATCTGGGTGCCGGGTTCGAACACGCGCCGGCGCGCGTTGCTGGGCTGGTTCATTGGCCCCCCTGTGGTGGTCAGCCCTGGCGCCGGGCGGAAAAGTTCTTCGGCACCAGGATGGTGCTTTGCACCGGCGCGATGGCGTCGGGCGTGGGATAGTCGATGGTGTAGTGCAGGCCGCGGCTTTCGCGCCGTTGCAGGGCCGAGCGCACGATCAGGTCGGCCACCACGGACAGGTTGCGCAGTTCCAGCAGGTCGCTGGTGACGCGGAAGCTGCCGTAATATTCCTCGATCTCGGAGAGCAGCAGCTTGACCCGGTGCTTGGCCCGCTCCAGGCGCTTGGTGGAGCGCACGATGCCCACATAGTCCCACATGAAGCGGCGCAACTCGTCCCAGTTATGGGCGACCACCACTTCCTCGTCCGAATCGGTGACCCAGCTTTCGTCCCAGGCGGCGATCACCGGCGGCGGCGGAATGGCGGCCAGGCGGTCGGCGATGTCCTTGGCCGCCGCCGAGCCGAACACCAGGCATTCCAGCAGCGAGTTGGACGCCAGCCGGTTGGCGCCGTGCAGGCCGGTGCACGACACCTCGCCGATGGCGTAGAGGTTGTCCACGTCGGTGTGGCCGGCGCGGTCGGTCAGCACGCCGCCGCAGGTGTAGTGGGCGGCGGGCACCACCGGAATCGGCTCGCGCGTCATGTCGATGCCGTATTTCAGGCACTCGGCATACAGCGTCGGGAAATGGCTGGTGATGAAGTCGGCCGGCTTGTGGCTGATGTCCAGATAGACGCTCTCGCAGCCCAGGCGCTTCATCACGTCGTCGATGGCGCGCGCCACGATGTCGCGCGGGGCCAGTTCGCCGCGCGCGTCATATTCGTCCATGAAGCGGGTGCCGTCGGGCCGCAGCAGCCGTCCGCCCTCGCCGCGCACCGCCTCGGAAATCAGGAACGACTTGGCCTTGGGGTGGTACAGGCAGGTGGGATGGAACTGGCTGAATTCCATGTTGCCGACGCGGCAGCCGGCGCGCCACGCCATGGCGATGCCGTCGCCGGTGGAGCCGTCCGGGTTCGAGGAATACAGATAGACGCGGCTGGCGCCGCCGGTCGCCAGCACCACCACGCGGGCAGCCAGCGCCACCACGCCGCCGGTGTTGCGATCCAGCGCATAGGCGCCGACGCAGCGGCCCAGGCGGCCGCCGCCCACCCGCTCGCGGATCAGGTCCACGGCGTTGTAATGCTCGAACACCTCGGCGCCCGAGGCGCTCAGCCGTTCCATCAGGCCGGTCTGCACGGCGCGCCCGGTGGCGTCCGCGGAATGGATGACGCGGCGGTGCGAATGCCCGCCCTCGCGCGTCAGGTGATAGGCGCCGTCGGCGCGGTCGAACGTCACGCCCTGGCCGATCAGCCATTCGATGGCGGGGCGCGCGTTCTCCACCACGAAGCGCACGGCTTCCACGTTGCACAGGCCGGCCCCGGCGGTCAGGGTGTCGGCGATGTGGTTTTCGGTCGAATCGGTGGCGTCCAGGACGGCGGCGATGCCGCCCTGGGCGTACATGGTGCTGCCTTCCGACAGCGGCCCCTTGGCCAGCACGGCGACACGGGCGCTGGGCTTGGCCTCCAGCACCCTCAACGCCACGGACAGGCCGGCGGCGCCCGACCCGATCACCAACAGATCATACGCCATGGGAAAAATCCCTTCGCTCTAGCCTCTGACGATCCCTTGCGGGCGGGGCGCCCGCGGATCAGCTCCAGTCCAGGCCGATATCCACCGCCGGGGCCGATTGGGTGATGCGGCCGACCGAGACGTAATCCACCCCGCTCTCGGCGATGGCGCGGATGGTGTCCAGGTTGACGCCGCCCGACGCCTCGGTCTTGCAGCGCCCGCCCACCAGGGCGACGGCCCGGCGCAGCGCCTCGGGACCCATGTTGTCCAGCAGCACGATGTCGGCGCCGGCCTCGACCGCCTCGGCCACCTGCTCCAGCGTGTCGCATTCGGCCTCGACGTTGGGCAGGCCGGCGGCCTTGGCGGCGCGCACGGCGGCGCCGACGCCGCCGCACACGGCGATGTGGTTGTCCTTGATCAGCACGCCGTCGTAAAGGCCCATGCGGTGGTTCCTGGCGCCGCCGCACAGGGTGGCGTACTTGCTCAGCTTGCGCAGGCCGGGAATGGTCTTGCGGGTGTCGAGCAAGGTGCAGCTGGTGCCCTTGATGCGGTCGGCGTATTGCCGGGTCAGGGTGGCGATGCCGCTCAGCAATTGCAGCAGGTTCAGCGCGGTGCGCTCGGCGGTCAGCAGGCCACGGGCGGGGCCTTCCATCTCGGCCAGCACGGTGCCGGAGGCCACGGTGTCGCCGTCGGCGGCGCGCGGGGTGAAGCGGGCCTCGGGCACCACCATGCGGAACACCTCGGCCGCCACCGGCAGGCCGGAGACCACCATGCCGTGGCGGGCCTGCATCACGCCCTTGAAGCGCAGATCGGCCGGGATCACCGTGACCGAGGTGATGTCGCCGCGCTCCCAGCCCAAGCCCCCGGTGTCCTCGTCCAGCGACGCCTGGATGACGCGGCGGGCATCGGCAAGGTCAAGTTCAGGCGACATTGGGGGTGCCTCCGGCAGGGGTGGCGCCCGGCGACATCGGCACCGATTTCGACATCTCCAGCATGCGCTCGAGCGGCTTGAGCGCCTTGACGCGCAGGTCCTCGGGCACGCTCAGCGCGGGGCCTTCGTTGACCATGGCCAGATAGATCTTTTCCAGCGTGTTCCGCGCCATGAACGGGCAATCGGCGCACGACGCGCAGGCGCCGTTGGCGAAGGGGGCGGGGATGAACGTCTTTTCCGGCGCCGCCTTGGTCATCTGGTGGATGATGTGCGGCTCGGTGGCGATGATGAATTCCTGCGCGTCGGTCTTGATGACGTAATCCAGGATGCCCTTGGTCGAGCCGACGAAATCGGCGTGGCTCAGCACCGCCTCGGGGCATTCCGGGTGGGCGGCGACCAGGGCCTTGGGGTGGCGCACCTTCAGCTTGACCAGTTCCTTTTCAGAGAACTGTTCATGGATGATGCAGCTTCCCGGCCACAGCGTCATCTCGCGCCCGGTCTTGCGCGCGATATAGCCGCCCAGGTGGCGGTCGGGCGCGAACAGGATCGGCTTGTCCTTGGGCAGGGAATTGACGATCACCTCGGCATTCGACGAGGTGACGATCACGTCCGACAGCGCCTTGATCTCGGCTGAGCAGTTGATGTAGGTGACCGCCAGATGGTCGGGATGCTTTTCGCGGAAGGCGGCGAACGGCTCGGGCCGGCACGATTCCTCCAGCGAGCAGCCGGCTTCGGCGTCGGGGATCACCACGATCTTGCCGGGGCTGAGGATCTTGGCGACCTCGCCCATGAAGCGCACGCCGCAGAACACGATCATGTCGGCATCCGTGGCCGCCGCCTTGCGCGACAGGTCCAGCGAATCGCCGACGAAATCGGCCAGATCCTGGATTTCGCCGTCCTGATAGTAATGGGCCAGGATGATGGCGTTCTTTTCCTTGCGCAGCCGGTCGATCTCGGCCACCAGGTCCAAGGTGGGATCGATGTCGGCTTCGGTCTTGGCGCCGGGCGGGGGCAGGATAACGGTCTCGGTCATGGGCATCGGGCCTTTTGGCGGAGCGGCGGCTTGCGCTCCTGGAACATGGAAAGTGAAGTAAGAGCGAATTTCGCGGCCGATGGCAACCCAAGACCGCGCCAGGGCCGCCATGCGAAGGGGCGTGCCGCGGCTTTTTCGGCATCCCCTGCCAATGATATAGCTTGGTATGCCCATCGAACGAATTCCCCCCTTTGCCGCAATGCCGCATTATTCCGGCGGGTATGGTGGGAAGGAATGGCTAAAATGGGTGTGACGATGCAGGCGAACGACGGAGCGCCCCCACTGATAGTCGTGATCGAGGACGAGGCCATCGTTCTGGCCGGCTATCAGATGCTGTTCGAAAGTTGGGGCTACCGCGTGGTGGCCGCCCCTTCCACCGAGGAAGCCATGCGCCAACTGCGCGACGGCCATTCCAGCCCGGATTTCATCCTGGCCGATTACCGCCTGAAGGAAGGCAACACCGGGACCGAGGCCATCCAGGCCCTGCGCAGCGCCTTTGGCGACGGCATTCCCGGTGTTCTGGTCACCGGCGACACCGCGGTGGACCGCCTGCGCCACGCCGCCGCCAGCGGCCTGCCCATCCTGCACAAGCCGGTCAACGGCCGCCAGCTCCTCGACATCCTCCAGCGCTCGCTGGGCGCCGCCGCCTGAGGCGCGCCGGTGGCGCACCACGCGTGCGCCGGGGCGGCCGACGGCGAAATCAGCAAAATCCTCCGTTCACATAGAGATGGCTGTTCCCGCGCGCCTCGGGTGTCCGTGAGGTGGCGGCCGGTCCCGTTCGACCGTCTCAGCCGGCCTTGGCGGCGTCGATGAAGGCGGCGATCCTGGCCGGGTCCTTCACGCCGGGGCTGGTCTCCACCCCCGACGACACGTCCACCGCCTTGGCGCCGGTGGCGCGGATCGCCTCGGCCACGTTGGCGGGGGTCAGGCCGCCGGCCAGCATCCACGGCACCGGGCAGCGGAAGCCGGCCAGGATGGACCAGTCGAAGCTGACGGCATTGCCGCCCGGCAGGTCCGCCCCCTTGGGCGGCTTGGCGTCGAACAGCAGCCAGTCCACCACGTCGTAGAACGGCTCGGCGGCGGCCAGATCGGCGGCGGTGGCCAGCGGGACCACCTTCATCACCGGCACGCCGTATTCCGCCCGCACCTGGGCCAGGCGCTCGGGGGTTTCCGTGCCGTGGAACTGCAGCATGTCCAGGCGCAGATGGGCGGTCACCTCGTCCAGCAGGGCGTCGTCGGGATCGACGAACAGCCCCACCTTCTGCGCGCCCTCGACGAACTGGGTCAGTTCGGCCGCCTGTTCGGCGGTCACCGCGCGGGGGCTTTTGGCGAAGAAGACGAAGCCCAGGAAATCGGCGCCGGCCTCAAGGGCGGCGTCGATGGCGTCTTCGTCGTTCAGTCCGCAAATCTTGACCTGCACGGCCATCGTCCCCTCCTTACGCCAGTTCCCCGGCGATGCGGCGGGCGGCCTCGGCCGGGCTGGTGGCGCCGGTGATGGGGCGGCCGATGACCAGCAGGTCGGCGCCGGCGCGCAACGCCTCCTTGGGGGTCATGACGCGCTTCTGGTCGCCGGCCTCGGCCCAGGCCGGGCGGATGCCGGGCACCACCAGGGTCATTTCCGGGCCGACCACGTCGCGCACATGGGCGACCTCGTGCGGCGAGCACACCAGCCCGTCCATCCCGGCCTTCTGCGCCAGCTCGGCCAGGCGCTTGACCTGATCGAGCACGGTGGCGCCGAAGCCCACCTCGGCCATGGCGTGCTGGTCCAGCGAGGTCAGCACGGTCACCGCCAGCACCTTGGTGACCGGGCGGTTGGCCTTGGCCGCGCCTTCGCGCGCGGCGTCCGCCGCCGCCTGCATCATGGCCACGCCGCCCGAGGCATGAATGGTGGTCAGCCGCGGCGCCAGCTTGGCGACGCCGCGCATGGCGCCGGCCACCGTGTTGGGAATGTCGTGCAGCTTGAGGTCCAGGAACAGCGGCATCCCCAGATCGGAAATCGCCTCGACCCCGCGCGGCCCGCAATAGCTGAAGAATTCCAGCCCCAGCTTGACGCCGGCGACCAGGCCCTTGAGGCTGGTGGCGAGCGCCGCGGCCTGGGCGACGTCGGTGGTGTCGAGGGCGACGTAAACGGGCGAAGTCATGACGGCTCCTGGATCATTCCAGCGAAGTATATAGCGCAGCGCCCATGGGGGCGCGACTGCGACGGCGGATCAGCCGCCGGTGGCCGATGGCGGCGGCAGTTGCGCCGAGGCGGTCGCGGGCGCCGGCACAGTCGCGGGCGCGGCGGCGCCGGCCGCGGCCAACTGGCGTTCCAGCGATTCGGCGCGGCGGCGCTGCTGGCGGGCGGTCATGCGGGCACGGTGGCCGGCCGTCCAGGCGAGGACGCCACCCACCACCATGCCGATCACCAGCGGCCCCAGCACGGCCAGATAAACCGGCAGTTCCAGGCTCCAGGGCAGCGGCCACATCTCCAGCCGCAGGCCGTGCCGGTTGGCGACGGCGAACACCACCGCCAACAGCGACAGGGGAAGGGCCAGAAGCCAGCCGACAAGGCGCATGGCGCTTACTCGCTGCCGTCGGTGTTGAGCAGCTCGCGGAGCTGCTTGCCGGTCTTGAAGAACGGAATCACCTTGCCCTGCACGGCCACCTGTTCGCCGGTGCGCGGGTTGCGGCCCTGGCGGGCGTCGCGCTTCTTCACCGAAAAGGCGCCGAAACCGCGCAGCTCGACCCGGTCGCCCTGGGCCAGGGCGTTGGCGATCTCGTCGAAGATGGTGGTGACGATGCGTTCGACGTCGCGCTGGTAGAGGTGGGGATTCCTCTCCGCCAGGCGGGCGATCAGCTCCGACTTGGTCATTCCTGTCTCGAAACCCGTGATGATCCTGAACCCGCGCAGCCTGCCCAAGGGGGGCGCGCAAGTCAAGGCAAGCGGTTGTCGCGGCACGATTTCCATGACGGGCCGCACAGGTGAATTTTTTGTTGCGGTGCAGCGCGGGCGTTGACTCAAGGCCCGGTGGGCCGGCCACAATGGCGCGTCCCACCCCTGTCCGGGACCGTTCGGAGACGTTGACGATGTTCACCTCGGTCCATGCCCACGGCGAGGCCGCCAAGGCGCCGCCGGTCCAGGCGCATGCCGCCAAACCGCTGGCGGCCAGCTTGTGTCCGTGGGCCGAGATCGTCGCCACCCTGGATTTGGCGTTCCAGCCCATCGTCAACATCCACACCGGCACCTGCTACGGCTACGAGGCGCTGCTGCGCAACACCGAGGCGGCGGGCTTCGCCTCGATCGCCGAGTTCTTCGATTCCTGCCACGCGCTGGGCGTGCTGGCCGACATGGAACTGACGCTGCGCGAAAAGGCGCTGGCCAAGTTCGTGCGGCTGGACCATTGGCGCCAGTCCAAGCTGTTCATGAACATGGACAACCGTGCGCTTGACGACGACGGCCAGCTTGCGGCGCGCACCCGCGCGCTGCTGGAACGGTTCGGCATCGACGAATGCCAGGTGGCGTTCGAGGTTTCCGAACGCCACGGCTTCGCCCAGCCCGGTCAGGCGGCCGGCATGCTGGCCCATTACAAGCGGGCGGGGTTCCGCCTGGCCATCGACGATTTCGGCACCGGGTTCTCCGGCCTGCAATTGCTGTATTTCGCCGAACCCGACGTGCTCAAGATCGACCGCTTCTTCGTGTCCGACATCGCCAACGATTCGAAGAAGCGGCTGTTTCTGTCGCAGATCGTCAACATCGCCCATCTGCTGGGCGTGGTGGTGCTGGCCGAGGGGGTGGAGACCGAGCGCGAGTATTTCGTGTGCAAGGATATCGGCTGCGATCTGGTCCAGGGCTATCTGGTGCAGAAGCCGACCACCGACCTGGCCGAGATGCGGGCTGCCTATCAGGCGGTGGCCCGGCTGGCGAAGGGCGAGCGCCGCGCCATTGGCAGCGACCAGAAGCTGATCGCCGACCAGATCGCCTATGTGGACCCCATCGGCCTGGATTGCCGCATGGAGGAGGTGTTCGAGCGCTTCCGCGCCGACAAGTCGCTGACCTTCTTCCCGGTGGTGGACGAGGCGGGCGAGCCGGTGGGCATCGTGCGCGAGAAGGAACTCAAGGACTATACCTATTCGCTGTACGGCAAGGCGCTGATCAGCAACAAGACCATCGGCCGCAAGCTCAAGGATTTCGTCACCCGCTGCCCCATGGCCGACATCAACACCAGGGCCGAGCGCATCTTGCAGGCCTATTCGACGGTGGAGCGGTCCGAGGGCATCATCATCGTCGACAACATGAAGTATGTGGGGTTCCTGTCGGCCCATTCGCTGCTGCGCGTGATCAACGAGAAGAACCTGGCCGCCGCCCGCGACCAGAATCCGCTGACCAAGCTGCCGGGCAACAACCTGATCCACGAATACGTTTCCGACGTGCTGGCCGCCACCGACCAGGAAGCGGTGCTGGCCTATTTCGATTTCGACAATTTCAAGCCGTTCAACGACAAATACGGCTTTCGCCTGGGCGACCGCGCCATTCTGCTGTTCGCCGAATTGCTGTCCAAGGCGTTGCCGCGCGAAGGCTGCTTTCCCGCCCATGTGGGCGGCGACGATTTCTTCGGCGGCTTCGTCGGCATGGATTATGCCGAGGCCATGCGCATCACCGCCGATCTGGTCGGCACCTTCCGCCGCGACGTGGAAAGTTTCTATGACGACGAGACCCGGGCGCGCGGCCACATCATCAGCCAGGACCGGCTGGGCAACACCGTGCGCTTTCCGCTGATGTCGGTGTCGGCGGCGGTGGTGCACCTGCCGGCCGGCCGTGCCGCGCACAGCGTGGACGAAATCAGCCAATTGATCGCCGGGCTGAAGAAGGAGGCCAAGAACAGCCCCGACCGGGTGGCGGCCGGCGCCCTGCTCAGCCCCGCCGGTGCCGGCCGGGCCAGCGCCGCCCGGGCCGGCTGCGGCCGGGCGGGCATCAGCCGCCTGCCTCTCAGTCGGCCGGCTCTCAATCGGGCAGACGGGTGTAGCGCGCGCTGAACACCTCGCGCCACTGGCCGTCATTGGTGCGCATGCGCGACGTCAGGGTGCGGTGGTCGGCATCCTCCAGCGCGATGATGTCCTCATAGGCGGTCGAGCCGCCGCCCTCCTCCATGCTGGGGCCTTCGGTGGCCAGCACCAAGCGCTTGCCGTCGGCGTCGGTGCGGCCGCGATAGATCCACAGATGGGTCATCACCGAACAGGCGAAACTGCCCACATAGGCGTTCCGCGCGGGGTCGAAGCCCAGCAGCATCAGCGTGCTCATGGCCTCGCCCTCGGGCATTTCGCTTCGCCCCTCGGCCACCGCCCACAGGCCGCCCAGGATGCGCACCGTCTCGGTGCCGGAAAAGGCTTCGGCCGGGCGGTCGCCCTGGGCGACGGCGCCGCCCTCGAACCGCCATGCGCCGGCCAGCCGGTTCAGCCAGCGATGCTGCTCCACCGGCTCGGCCACCGGACATGTCGCCTTTTCCTCGGCCATGGCGTCCTCCGCTCGATCTGCCTGAGGCGCAGATACGGACGGCGGCGGCCGGATCAATGCGTCAAAGGCGATAGCCCGGTCAGGCGCGCAATACCACCACCAGCCCGGGAACGTCGCGGCCGCCGTCGCGGCGGGTGACCGCATCCTCCATCAGGACGACGCCAAAGCCGGCCGCCTGGGCCGATTGCGCCACGTACTCGGCGGCATGGGCGTAACGCTGTTTCGGCCCCAGCACATAGGTGGCCGCGTCCTCGGCCTTTTCCACGGTGAAGGCAAAGGCGCCGGCGGGGCGCAGGGCGGCGTGCGCCGCCTGCATGACGGGTGCCAGATCGCCCAGATAGACCAGCACGTCGGCGGCCACCACCAGGTCGTAGCGGGCGGGACGCTCGCTCAGCGACGCCACCAGCTCTCCCACCGCGACGTCGTCGTACAGGCCGCGTTCGGCGGCGCGGGCGGCCATGGCGGGCGACAGGTCCACGCCGTCCAGCCGGCTGGCATAGGGCTTGAGCACCGGCGCCGCCAGCCCGGTGCCGCAGCCCGCATCCATGATGGTCAGTCCGCCGCGGCGGTCCACCGTGCGGGCCAACGCGTCGGCCAGCACTTGCGGGGCGCAGTAATCCAGCTTTTCCACCAGGGTCTGGTCGAAGCGGTCGGCGTAATCGTCGAACAACTGGCGCACATAGGCCTCGGGCGCCTTGTCGGGCGCCGGCGCTCCGCCGGCCAGGGCAAGGCCCAGCGCGGCCCCGTGCAGGTCGTCGGGGTCCAGTTTCAGCGCCTTGGCATAGGCGCGGGCGGCGCGCTCGCCTTGGTCGAGGGCGCGGCACGCCTCGCCCAGGCAGTACCAGGCGCGGGCCGATTTCGGGGCGGCGGCGGTGGCGCGCTCGAAGGCGGCGGCGGCGCCCTCCGCATGGCCCTGGGCCTGGCGGGCCAGCCCCAGCTCCATCCAGCATTCCAGGCTGCGCGGTGCGCGGCGGGTGCCCTGTTCGGCCGCCTCGCGGGCGTCGTCCAGCCGCCCCTGGGCACGATACACCGACGCCAGATTGGCGCGGCTGCCGGCATGGCCGGGGCGCAATTCCACCGCGCCCTCCAGGATGGTGGCGGCGGCGTCCAGCCGGCCGGCATCGCGCAGCGCGACGCCGAAATTGTTGAGCGCCACCGGCCAGTCGGGGCGCAGTTCCAGCGCCCGGCGCAGCACGTCGCAGGCTTCGTCGGCCTGTCCGGCCTCGGTCAGCAGGGCGCCCAGGCAGTTCAGCGCCTCGGCATGGGCCGGGCTGGCGGCGATGGCGGCGCGGCAATGGGCAACGGCGTCGTCGCGCCGGCCCTGGCGCCCCAGCAATTCGCCCAGCCGGGCATGGGCTTCGGCGTGGCTGGCGTCCAGGCTCAGCACGGTGCGGTAGTGCAGGGCGGCCTCGGCGGTGTCGCCGGTGATCTCCAGCGCGCGGCCCATGGCCAGATGCAGCACGGCCTGGCCCGGCGTGATGGCGACGGCGCGCGCCAGGCTTTCGACGGCGCGCCGGCCCTGGCCCGCGTCCAGCGCCAGCAGGCCGCTCAGGTAATGGGCGCCGCCGAATTTGGGCGCGGCCTCGGTCAGCCGTTTGGCCAGGCGCCTGGCCTCGCCCGCACGCCCTTCCTCATAGGCGCGCATGGCGTCGGCGAAGATTTCGGCGACGCTTTTGCTCTGTTGTGCCTGCATGGCGGTTCCGAAGGTCGCGGCCCCTTTCAAACGAACATCCTCACCTTAGCTTGTTAACCATAGACACGCGACCACAACGAGGGAAGCTGCCCATGGACGCCCCTCTCGAGATACGTTTCCACAATCTCGACCCCTCGGCCGCCATGGAGGCGGCCATCCGCGAACGGGTGGAGCGGCTGAACCGGCTGTACCCCCGGCTGACCCGCTGCCTGGTGGCGGTCGAGGCGCCGCACCGCCAGCACCGCAAGGGCAACCAATACGAGGTCCATGTCGACCTGTGGGTGCCCGGCGGCCATCTGGCGGTGACGCGCGAGCCGCACCGCCTGCGCGACCGCTATGCCAATCCCGACGTCTACACCGCCATGCGCGATGCCTTCGACGCCGCCGAGCGGCAATTACTGGACTACAAGCGCCAGATCAATGGCGAGGTGAAGATTCACGAGGATTTCTTTCACGGGCAGGTGGCGGCGCTGCACCCCGAACGCGACCACGGCTTCATCCTGACCAATACCGGCGGCCAGTTGTACTTCCACCGCAACTCGCTGATGGGGGGCAGCTTCGACGAATTGTCGCCCGGCCAGCCCGTCCATTATGTCGAGGCGGCGGGCGACACCGGTCCCACCGCCGCCAAGGTGTGGCTGGCGACATAGGCAGAAAAAAGCCCCTCTTCGTCGAAGAGGGGCTTTTGCTTTGGCGGCTTAGTGGGCCACGGCCTCGGCCGCGCCCAGGCCGGTCTCCGACCGCACCCGCTGGTGGGCGAAGGCGGCGCGGTCCAGCTTGGCCCGCGCGCTGTTGTCCAGCAGCGAGAACAGCCAGATGCCGGCGAAGGCGATGGTCATGGAGAACAGGGCGTAATGCTCGTAGGGGAAGACCGGCGTCTTGTTGCCCAGCACCTGCACCCACACCGCCGGTCCCAGCACCACGAACGCCACCGCCGAGAGCAGGCCGAGGAAGCCGCCGATGAAGGCGCCGCGCGTGGTCAGCCCGCCCCAGAAGATGGACAGGAACAGCACCGGGAAGTTGACCGAGGCGGCCAGGCCGAAGGCC
Source organism: Pseudomonadota bacterium (assembly GCA_023426365.1). Classification (GTDB taxonomy): domain Bacteria; phylum Pseudomonadota; class Alphaproteobacteria; order Rhodospirillales; family Magnetospirillaceae; genus Magnetospirillum. Next base: position 11,899 of record JAFAAW010000075.1, on the reverse strand, counting down.
AGGCTGACCATGAAGGCGATGTTCTGGTTCTCGAACAGCAGGCCCAGCACGATGGCCATGACGCCCAGCGTGATCACCGCGATGCGGCCGACCAGCATTTCCTCGCGCTCGCTGGCGTTGCCCTTCTTGATGACGCGGGCATAGAGGTCATGGCTGACCGCCGACGCGCCGGCCAGGGCCAGCCCCGACACCACCGCCAGGATGGTGGCGAAGGCCACCGCCGAGATGAAGCCCAGGAAGACGTCGCCGCCCACCGCCTTGGACAGGTGGATGGCCGCCATGTTGCCGCCGCCCACGATCTTGCCGGCCTGGTCCAGATAGGCGGGATTGGTGCCGACGATGGTGATGGCGGCAAAGCCGATCATCACGGCCAGCACGAAGAAATAGCCGATGAAGCCGGTGGCATAGAACACCGACTTGCGCGCCGCCTTGGCGTCGGGAACGGTGAAGAAACGCATCAGGATATGCGGCAGGCCGGCCGGGCCGCACATCAGCGCAAGGCTGAGCGAGATGGCGGTCAGCGGGTCCGAGATGGACGAGCTGGGCGCCAGGATCTGGGTTCCGGCCTTGTGGTTGGCCACCGCGCTGGCCATCAGCGCCTCGGGGTTGAAGCCGAACTGCACCAGCGACAGCGCCACCAGGATGGTGCAGCCGCCCAGCAGCAGGCACGCCTTGATGATCTGCACCCAGGTGGTCGCCAGCATGCCGCCGAACGTCACATAGGCCATCATCAGCACGCCGACCAGCACCACCGCATAGGTGTAGTCCAGGCCGAACAGAAGCTGGATCAGCTTGCCGGCGCCGACCATCTGGGCGATCAGATAGAACACCACCACGGTCAGCGCGCCCACGGCGGCCAGCGAGCGGATGGGGGTCTGGCCCAGGCGATAGCTGGCGACGTCGGCAAAGGTGAACTTGCCCAGGTTGCGCAGGCGCTCGGCGATCATGAACAGGATCAGCGGCCAGCCGACGGTCCAGCCGACGGTGTAGAACACGCCGTCCACGCCCTTGCCGAACACCATGCCCGACACGCCCAGGAAGGCGGCGGCCGACATGTAGTCGCCGGCGATGGCCAGGCCGTTCTGGAACCCGGTGATGCCGCCGCCGGCGGTATAGAAATCGCTGGCCGAGCGGGTACGCTTGGACGCCCACCAGGTGATGCCCAGGGTGCCGATGACGAACACCATGAACATGGCGATGGCCATGACGTTGGTGGCCTGCTTCTGCACGGCGCCGTCGATGGCGCCGCCGGCCGCCAGGGCCGGGACGGGGGCCAGCGCGGCCAGCAGGGCGGCGGAGAGAATGCGGCTCATCGTCCGGCCTCCTCGATCAGGGTGCGGTTGATGGCGTCGAACTCGCCGTTGGCGCGGCGCACGTACACGCCGGTCATGACAAAGGCGAAGCCCTGGATCAGGAATCCGGCCAGCAGGCCGATGCACCAGGTGTAGCCGTCGCCGATGGGCGCGGCAAAGGTGTCCGGCGCCAGCGCGGCCACCAGGACGTAAGTGTAATAGACGCCCAGCACGATCAGCGACAGCACGATGGAAAAGCGGTTCCGCTTCTTCATCAGCTCGGCGAATTTCGGATGGGCGACGACCTTGTCATAGGTCTGGTCGGACATTGGTTCGTTTCTCCCGTGGCATCTTGTTGCGATGCTGAATGGATGCGCGCAAATACCGCAAAGATGCTGTGGGCAAAAGCATAATTAAATTATGCAAGGCCGGGTGTGAGGCGTTCCTTTTCCGTTTTGCTGATGTTGTGCAAAGTCGGTCCCATGAAATCTTGTTGCTTGTGTTGCGGCGTTTCCTGAGGTCAACCCATAAGTGGGATGTCATTTGCGCGGCGGCGTGTGTGGCGGTGGCGGGTATTTGCCTGGGATGATTTGGTCGCGCGCCTGTCCGGCCCGAAAGTTGCCGAATCAATTAAATGTTTTCATCGGCATATTTTGCCATTTCAATATTTGAATATGCGGGATGACATGCGGGCGGGGTTGGCGTTAGTCTGCGCAACCGAAAGAAATATCGTGCGAAGGAACCGCCATGAGGGGCATGGCATGGGGATTGGCGGTTGCTCTGGCGGCGGCGATGCCGGCCGCAGCGCCTGCCATGGCCAAGGTGCCGCCGACGCCCGCCCAGGCCCAGTCCGCGCGGCTGGGCCAGCACCCGGACCTGACCCGGCTGGTGTTGGACGTCACCCAATTGGTGGAATTCCGTACCCTGGTCACCGACGGCGGGCGCCGGGTTCTGGTCGGCTTCCCCGAAGTGGATTGGGAGGCCAACCGCCATCGGCTCAAGCCCTTCGGCCCCATCACCCGCTATGATTTCATGCGCCGCGGCCTCAAGCGCGGCCTGCTGGTCATCCACACCAGCAGGCCGGTGCGGGTCGAGAACCAGTTCACCCTGCCGCCCGATGACGGCGCCGAACGGGGCAACCGGCTGGTCCTCGACCTGGCGGATGCCGGCCGCAAGGGCAAGGCGCCCACCCCGCGCTGAGCGGGGCGATGGCGGCCGGCGGGCGGTTCGCCCTGCGCCCTCGGCGCCGGCCGCCTCAGGTCGCGGTGCCGCCCACCGTCAGCCCGTCCATGCGCAGCGTCGGCTGGCCGACGCCCACCGGCACGCCCTGGCCGTCCTTGCCGCAGGTGCCGATGCCGGGATCGATCTGCAAATCGTTGCCGATCATGGTGACGCGGGTCAGCGCGTCGGGACCGTTGCCGATCAGGGTGGCGCCCTTGACCGCCGGGCCGATCTTGCCGTTCTCGATCAGATAGGCCTCGGTGGCGGCGAACACGAACTTGCCCGAGGTGATGTCCACCTGGCCGCCGCCGAAATTGACCGCATAGATGCCCTTCTTGACCGAGGCGATGATCTCGCCCGGCTCGTGCTCGCCGGCCACCATGAAGGTGTTGGTCATGCGCGGCAGCGGCGCATGGGCATAGGATTGGCGGCGGCCGTTGCCGGTGGCCTTCACCCCGGTCAGCCGGGCGTTCAGCCGGTCCTGCAGATAGCCGACCAGGATGCCGTCCTCGATCAGCGTGGTGCGCCCGCTCGGCGTGCCCTCGTCGTCGATGGTGATGGACCCGCGCAGGTCGGGCAGGGTGCCGTCATCCACCACGGTGACGCCCTTGGCCGCCACCCGCTGGCCGATCATGCCGGAGAATGCGCTGGTGCCCTTGCGGTTGAAATCGCCTTCCAGCCCGTGGCCCACCGCCTCGTGCAGCATGACGCCGGGCCAGCCCGGCCCCAGCACCACCGACAGCTCGCCCGCCGGGGCGGGAATGCTGTCCAGGTTGACGGTGGCCTGGCGCAGCGCCTCGTCCACGCAATGGCGCCACAGGTGGGGCGCCATCACCCCGTCATAGGTGAAGCGGCCGCCCATGCCGTGGCTGCCGGTTTCCATGCGTTCGCCGCTGCCCAGCACCACCGAGACGTTGATGCGCACCAGCGGGCGGATGTCGGCGGCATGGGTGCCGTCGCCACGCAGGATATAGACTGCCTGCCACGACCCGGCCAGCGAGGCCGACACCTGACGCACGCGCGCATCCCGCCCGCGGGCATAGGCGTCGATTTCCTCCAGCAGCTTGACCTTGGTCTCGAACGGCACCAGGGCCAGCGGATTGAGATCGGTGTAAAGCGCGCGGTTGGTGCCGGCCGGCCCCTCGGCCAGATGGCCGGTGCGGCCGGACTTCACCGCGCTGACCGTGGTGGCGGCGCGCCTGATGGCGTCTTCCGACAATTCCGAGCCGTGGGCATAGCCGTGCGCCTCGCCGGCGACCGAGCGCAGGCCGAAGCCCTGGGCGGTGTCGAAGCTGGCGGATTTGATCTGGCGGTCGTCCAGCACCAGGCTTTCCGACTGGCGATATTCCAGGAACAATTCCCCGTCATCGGCACCGGTCAGGCTTTCGGCCACGATCTTGCGCACGTTGTCCCGGTCCAGGCCGGCGCGGACGAAGAACAGCTCGTGGGCGTGGGCGTCATGCGGCAATGGACTCTCCTGTCGGAACGGGTAGGCCCGGGCGGGCAGTTGGCAGGGGTGGAGGCGAGAGTGTACACCAACGAAACCACTTGCGCTGCCTTAGGGGGAATATAGGCCATGGCCGAGTTGATGCCAGAGCCGATCGCCGGCGCGGAACCCATATTGGTACCGCGCGCATTCGCCTTTCGCGAGCACGCCAGCCGCCGCACCCTGGCCGGCGAGGTGCACGCCCGCCCCTACGAGCAATTGTCCGCCCCCGTGCGCGCCAGCCATCTGGCGGTCATGCACAACGGCCTGTCGGCGGCGGACGAACGCGCCTACCTCACCGAATTGCTGGCCATCCACGGCGCCGAGCCGCCGGGCAGCGGCGCCACCCATCTGGCGCGCGACCTGGGCGGCCTGCGCCTCAAGTGGGAACGCCATTCCGAGTTTTCCACCTACACTTTCCTGCGCTTCGACGCCTTCGCCCAGCCTTTCGCCCAGTCGGCGCTGGAACTGGTGCCGGCCGACTGGCTGGAACGCCTGCCCGGCGAGGTCATCGCCGCCCTGCATGTGGCGGTGGACAGCGGCAGCCGCAGCGCGGACGAACTGGCGGGGCTGTTCGACAACAACATGCTGATCGGCTCGAAGATTCTGGGCGGGGCCGGCGAGGCGTGGACCGATTTCCGGCTGCACGCCGACGGCTTCGGGCGCGCGCTGGTGCTGGACCACGGCCTGTCGCGCGGCCAGATCGGCCGGTTGCTGCAGCGGCTGGTGGAGATCGAGACCTATCGCATGATGGCGCTGCTGGCCTTTCCGGTGGCGCGCCACGCCTTCTTCGAGGTCAACCGCATGGATGCCGGGCTGGCCGGCATCGTCACCGAACTGGCCGATCCGGGCGTGGTGCAGAACGACCGCGAGCTGCTGGACCGTCTGACCGCGCTGGCGGCCGAGGCCGAGCGGCTGGACGCCGCCACCAGCTTCCGCCTCAGCGCGGCGCGCGCCTATTACGACATCGTCCAGCGCCGTATCGGCGAACTGCGCGAGGACCGCATCCCCGGCGTGCAGACGGTGGGCGAGTTCATGGACCGCCGCCTGGCGCCGGCCATGCGCACCTGCGAGACGGCGGCCGAACGCCAGCAATTGCTGGGCCGCCGCGCCGCGCGGGCGGGCGATTTGCTGCGCACCCGGGTGGATATCGCGCTGGAGGAAAAGAACCGCGATCTGCTGCGCAGCATGAACCGCCGCGCCAAGCTGCAATTGCGGCTTCAGGAAACGGTCGAGGGCCTGTCGGTGGTGGCCATCAGCTATTACCTGCTGGGTCTGGTGCTCTATGCCGCCAAGGGCCTGAAGGGGGCCGGCCTGCACGTGGACCCGGACGTGGCCGCGCTGGTGGCGCTGCCGGTCATCCTGGGCGCCGTGGTGCTGGGCGTGCGCCGCCTGCGCCGCGCGCTGGGCCACGGCGGCGAGGACGATTAGATCATCGTGCGTGAATGATGACGCACGATGATCCAGGTATAAGTTTGGCCCTCGCCGGGCGCGGCCTCCGGCCGCTTGGCCGCTCGCTCAGTGCTCGCGGGAGCGGCACGCCGCAGATTTAGGGCGCGCCGCCCTGGGGGTGGCCGGCTACTTCCGCGCCTGCATCTTGGCGTTCATCGCCTCTTGCATCTTCTGGTCGATCAGCATGGCCAGGGCGGTGTCGCCCTCCTCATGCAGCACCAGGGCCTCCAGGCCCGGCTCCCGCCAGTGGACGTGGCGCTCGCCGGTTTCCGCCGGCTTGCCCAGGCGCGAGGTGAAATGGGCCACCAGCCCGTCGAAGCCCTCGCGCGGGCCTTGCAGGAACAATTGCACCAGCCGCTTGGTGCCGGCCTGGTCGGGGGCGAAGGTGGCGGCCACCTCGACCGGGCTGCCGCCGATCCGGCGGGTGGCCGGGCTGAACTTGCCGGCATCGTCCACCTTCAGCAGCGCGCAGCGCACGGCGCCCAGGTCGGCCATCTGCTTGGGCATGGCCAGCAGGCGGTCTACCTCCTTGGGGCGGTCGGGGTCGTCGGAACAGCGCACGCTCAGGCCCGCCGGCCACGCGGCGAAACGGAACTGGCCCAGCATCATGCCGGTGCGGGCATAGCCGAGGTCGTAATCCTTTGCCGCCGCCGGCAGGGCGGCCAGCAGGGTGACAAGGACGGCACAGGCAAATTTCATGGATGACTGTCCTTGGCGGCCGGGCGGCGCAGATGATGGCTGGTGCGGGCGTGCAGCGCCGCCTGCAGGCGGGTGTCGATGACGAAGGCCAGCAGGCTTGGGCCGCCATCGGCGATGATGGTGGCCTCGGCCTCGGCCGTCTGCCAGCGTGCCAGCCCGTCGCGGTGCAGGTCCGCCGGGCCGAACTGTTCGGTGAAGTGCCGCGACAGCGGGCCGAAGGCGGCTGCCGGCTGCTGGAGGATCAGGTGCAGCAGGCGCGGCGTGCCGTCGCGATCGGGAAAGAACTTGGCCCAGACCTCGGCATCCGCGCCGGCCAGCGGCAGGCCGATGGTGTGCCAGCCGGCGGCGTCCTGGCTGAACAGGCCGCACCGCGTGCCGCCCAGGCGGGCGACCGGACCCGGCACGCTCAGGCGCACATTGTCGGATTCAGGCGGAAGGTCCGCTTCGCCCGAACAGCGCACAGAGGTGCCGGCGGGCCACGGGACGGCGCGGAACTCCTCCAGCGTCATGCCCGGATGGGCAAAGCCCAGGTCAAGGTCGAAGGCCCAGGCGGCCGGCGCCGACAGGGCCAGCAGGGCGGCGGTGACTGCAACTTTCATGGGGGGAAGAATGTCACGAAAGGGTGGCGGCGTCACCCTCGGGGGGAACACCTATTGCGGCCTATTGCCCCTGCCGTTCCGCCAGGGCGGCGGCGGCATGGGCGTCGGCGCCCGACGGCAGCGCGCGGGCCGGATCGGCGATCCACGCGGCGATGTCGTCCAGCACCACATGGGCCTGAAGGTCGCGCAGCAGCATGTGATAGCCGTTGGCGTAAAGCGCCACGCGCTGGCCGCCGCTTGTGTCGGGCAGGGTCTGGATCATGGCCCAGGTGGGGTCGGCGGGCACCACCTCGTCCTTTTCGCCGTACAGAACCAGGGCGGGCAGCCGCACGCGCGGCGCCGCCGCGGCCGCGTCGTCCATCAGGTCCACCAAGCCGTTGATGGCGTCCACCCGGGTGGCCTTGATCACCAGCGGGTCGGCGGCCAGCTTGCGCAGCATGGGGATGTTGTCGGACGGCTGGATGTTCAGGCCGCGGCCGGTCAGCTCCCACCCCGGCGCGAACTGATAGGCCAGCCACAGCGCCGCGCGCTGGAAGAAGCCCATGGTGGAGCGGCCCCAGACCGCCGGCGCCGACAGGATGATCCCGCGCACTTCCGGCGGCGGCTGGTCCGCCACCGCCAGCATGACCACGGCGCCGCCCATGCTCTCGCCCAGCAGGTACAGCGGCACGCCGGGGTGGCGCGCCGCCACCAGCCGGGTCGCCTCGCGCAGATCGGCGGCCATGGCCTGGCCGGTGGAGAAGGTGCCCGGGCGCGGCCCCTGGCCGAAGCCGCGCTGGTCGTAGGCATAGGCGGCGATGCCCTTGGCGGCCAGGTATTGGCCCGGCTCGTCGAAGAAATTGGAATAGTCGTTCATGCCGTGCAGCGCCAGCACCACCGCCTTGGGCGGGTCGTCGGGCAGCCAGCCGCGCATGGGCAGGCGCACGCCATCGGCCGACAGCCAATGATCGCCGTTGAGTTGGGGCTGGGCGACGACGGGACCGGGGTGCTGAATCCGGGCGGCGCATGCCGCAAGCACGAGGACGAGGATCAGGCTGGCGAGGGTGCGGGCTGTCATCAGGCCTTGGACGAGGTCAACTGCAAGAAGATGTCCTCCAGGTCGGTTTCCTCGGTGGACAGGTCAACCAGGGTCAGCCCGGCACGCCCCACCGCGTCGAGGATGCCGGCGATGGGCATCTCGGACGGCTTGTAGCGCACGATCATGCGGCCATCGGGGCGGATTTCCGGCGAGAATGGGGCAAGGGCGGCCGGCACCTCGGTCACGCCCTGGCTGAAGGTCAGGATGACCGCCTTGGAATCCAGCCGGCCCAGCAGGGCCGCCTTGTCCTCGCACGCCACCAGCTTGCCGTGGTTGATGATGGCGATGCGGTCGCACAGCTCCTCGGCTTCCTCCAGGTAATGGGTGGTCAGCACGATGGTGGTGCCGGCGGCGTTCAGCCGTTTCACATAGGCCCACAGCGATTGGCGCAGCTCGATGTCCACACCGGCGGTGGGTTCGTCCAGCACCAGCACGGCGGGCGTGTGCACCATGGCCTTGGCCACCAGCAGCCGGCGGCGCATGCCGCCCGACAGCGTGCGCGCATAGGCGTCGGCCTTGTCCGACAGCCCCACCGCGTCGAGGATTTCCATGGTGCGGCGTTCGGCCTTGGGCACGCCGTACATGCCGGCCTGGACCTCGAGCAATTCGCGCGGGGTGAAGAACGGGTCCAGGTTCAGTTCCTGCGGCACCACGCCGATGGCGGCCTTGGCCTCGCGCTGGTGCCGCGCGATGTCGTGGCCCCACACCCGGGCGGTGCCCGAGGTCTTGATCACCAGCCCGGCCAGGATGTTGATGAAGGTGCTCTTGCCCGCGCCGTTGGGGCCCAGCAGGCCGAAGAACGACCCGCGCGGAATGGCCAGCGAAACACCGTCCAGCGCCACCTTGGCGCCGCGCCGGCCGCGATAGACCTTGCGCAGGTCGGCGGCCTCGATGGCGTTGTCGGGCAGCGCCCGGGCGGGGCCGTCGGTCGGGTGTTGGCGGATGAGTGTTTGAACCATGGCCGGACATGGGTATCATCCGCCGGTTTCCACGGTCAACGGATGATCTCCGCCATGTCTGTCGCGTTCGAAAACACCCCCGCTGCCCCCGCCAAGGTCGAAACCCAGGTGGTCGATACCCCGACCGTCGCCTGCGACGGCGGCAACAGCGCGCTGGGCCATCCCCGCGTGTTCCTGCACTTCGGCGACGCCCACGAAGTGGTGTGCCCCTATTGCTCGCGCACCTATGTGCTGGCCGAGGGCGCCAAGGCGCACGGTCACTGAGGCCCGCACCACGGTGACAAATCCGCGCCACGTTTATCTGGTGGACGGCTCGGGATTCATTTTCCGGGCCTTCCACGGGCTGCCCATGATGACCCGCGCCGACGGCACCCCCGTCAATGCGGTCTACGGCTTCACCACCATGCTGTTGAAGCTGCTCAACGAAACCGACGCCGATCATGTGGCGGTCATCTTCGACGCGGCGCGCAAGACCTTCCGCAGCGACATCTACCCGGAATACAAGGCGCAGCGGCCGCCGCCGCCCGAGGAGCTGGTGCCCCAGTTCCCGCTGATCCGCGAGGCGACGCGCGCCTTCAACGTGCCCTGCATCGAACAGGAGGGCTTCGAGGCCGACGACCTGATCGCCACCTATGCGGCGCAGGCCGCCGGGCAGGGCGCGCGCGTGACCATCGTGTCGTCCGACAAGGACCTGATGCAGTTGGTGGGCGATGGGGTCGAGATGATGGACCCGCTCAAGGGCCGCATCATCGCCACCCCCGAGGTGATCGAGAAGTTCGGCGTGCCGCCCGACAAGGTGGTGGACGTCCAGGCCCTGTGCGGCGATCCCACCGACAATGTGCCCGGCGTGCCCGGCATCGGCGTGAAAACCGCCGCCCAATTGATCACCGAATACGGCGATCTGGACACCCTGCTGGCGCGCGCGGGCGAGATCAAGCAGCCCAAGCGGCGAGAAACCCTGCTGGCCAACATGGACAAGGCCCGTCTCAGCCGCGAGCTGGTGCTGCTTCGCCGCGACGTGCCGGTGGCCGAGCCGCTGGCGGCGCTGGCCAAGCGCGAGCCCGCGCCCGAATTGCTGACCGCCTTCCTGCGCGACATGGGCTTCAAGTCCATCCTGGCCCGCATGGGCGGCGGCAATGGCGCCGCGCCCGCCCCGGCACCGGCCCGGACCCAGGCCCCGACGGCCACCGCCGCCGCCCACACCCAGGCCCAGGCGCAAGCCGCGTCCCCGGGGCTGGCGGTGGCGCCCGCGGCGGCCCCGGCCCGTGTGGAATACGAGCTGGTCACCACGGTCGAGGCGCTGGAGCGCTGGGTGGCCGAGGCGACGCGCGCCGGCATCGTCGCCATCGACACCGAAACCACCGGCCTTGATCCGCGCCGCTGCCAGTTGGTCGGCGTGTCTCTGGCGGTGGCCCCCGGCCGCGCCTGCTATATCCCGGTGCTCCACACCCCGGCCGAGGCGCAAGGCTCGCTGTTGCTGGGGGATGCGGGCGCGCCCGCCGCGCCGGAGATCCTGGCGCGCGAGCTGGTGCTGGAGCGTTTGCGGCCGCTGTGCGCCGACCCTTCGGTGCTCAAGGTCGGCCACAACATCAAGTACGACGTGGAAGTGCTGGCGCCGTGCGGCGTCGCCCTTGCCCCCATCGACGATACCATGCTGATGTCCTATGTGCTGGACGGCGCCAGCCACGGCCACGGCATGGACGAATTGGCCGACCGCCATCTGGGCCACGCCACCGTCACGTTCGCCGAGGTGTGCGGCACCGGCAAGAACCAGATCACCTTCGACCGCGTGCCGCTGGACAAGGCCTTGGCCTATGCGGCCGAGGACGCCGACATCACGCTCAGGCTGCATCAGGTGCTCAAGGCCCGCCTGCTGGCCGAGCGCATGGTGACCGTGTACGAGACCCTGGAACGCCCGCTGGTCGGCGTCATCGCCGCCATGGAGCGCGAGGGCATCAAGGTGGACCAGTCCGCCCTGCTGGCGTTGTCCGCGGAATTCGGACAGCGCATGGCGGAGCTGGAAAAGACCATCCACGCCCTGGCCGGGCATGAGTTCAACGTCGCCTCGCCGGCCCAGTTGGGCAAGGTTCTGTTCGAGGAAATGGGCCTGCCCGGCGGCAAGAAGACCAAGACCGGCCAATGGGCCACCGGCGCCGACGCGCTGGAGGATCTGGCGGCCCAGGGGCACGAGCTGCCGGCGCGGCTGCTGGACTGGCGCCAGTTGTCCAAGCTGAAAAGCACCTATACGGACGCCCTGGCGGCCCAGGTCAACCCGGAAACCCGCCGCATCCACACCAGCTATTCGCTGGCGGCGACCACCACCGGGCGGCTGTCGTCGTCGGACCCCAACCTGCAGAACATTCCGATCCGCACCGAGGAAGGCCGCAAGATCCGCCACGCCTTCGTGGCCGAGCCGGGCAATCTGATCCTGTCGGCCGATTATTCGCAGATCGAATTGCGGCTGGTCGCCCATGTGGCCGGGATCGAGGGATTGAAGCAGGCGTTCCATTCGGGCGCCGACATCCACGCCATCACCGCGAGCCAGGTGTTCGGCGTGCCGGTCGAGGGCATGGACCCCATGCTGCGCCGCCGCGCCAAGGCCATCAATTTCGGCGTCATCTACGGCATTTCCGCCTTTGGCCTGGCCCAGCAACTGGGCATCAGCAACGGCGAGGCCAAGAGCTTCATCGACGCCTATTTCGGCCGTTTCCCGGAAATCCGCGACTATATGGAGCGGGCCAAGGAGGAGGCGCGGGCCAACGGCTTCGTCACCACCTTGTTCGGCCGCAAGGTCTATGTGCCCGACATCAACGCCAAGGGCGCGTTGCGCGCCTTTGCCGAGCGCGCCGCCATCAACGGCCCCATCCAGGGCGGCGCCGCCGACATCATCAAGCGCGCCATGATCCGCGTGCCGGGCGAATTGGCCGCGGCCGGCCTGTCGGCCCGCATGCTGCTGCAGGTGCATGACGAATTGGTGTTCGAGGTGCCCGAGGCCGAGATCGAGGCGACCTGCGCCCTGGTCAAAAGGGTCATGGAAGCGGCCGCCAGCCTGGACGTGCCGCTGGTGGTCGAGACCGGGACCGGCACAAGCTGGGATGACGCGCATTAAAGGC
>JAFAAW010000074.1 GCA_023426365.1 Pseudomonadota bacterium | reverse complement strand
CGGTTCAGCCCCGACAGGCGCCGTATGTCGCGCGTTCCCGTCTCGTGGTCGATGATGCCGGCGGCCATGAACAGCGAGGCCTTGAAGGTGGCGTGGTTCATGACGTGGAAGATGGCCGCCACCATGGCCAGCTCGCTGTTGAGGCCGAGCAGCAACGTGATCAGCCCCAGATGGCTGATGGTGGAATAGGCCAGCAGGCCCTTGAGGTCGGTCTGGAAGATCGCCGCATAGGCGCCCAGCAGCAGGGTGATGACGCCGGTGGTGCCGACCAGCCAGAACCACGCCTCGGTTCCCGCCATCACCGGCCACAGGCGCGCGATCAGGAAGACGCCCGCCTTCACCAGGGTCGCCGAATGCAGATAGGCCGAAACCGGGGTGGGCGCCGCCATGGCATGGGGCAGCCAGAAATGGAACGGGAACTGCGCGCTCTTGGTCAAGGCGCCCATCAGCACGAGGACAAGCGCCACCAGATAGAGGGGATGGGCGCGGATGCTGTCCCCCGACGCGAGAACGGCGTCGAGATCGTAGCTGCCGACAATCTTGCCCAGCACCAGCACGCCGGCGAACAGGCACAGGCCGCCGGCCGCGGTGATGGTCAGGGCCATGCGCGCGCCATCGCGCGCGGCCGCCGTGTGGTGCCAGTAGCCGATCAGCAGGAATGAGAACAGGCTGGTCAGTTCCCAGAAGAACGCGAGCTGGATGAGGTTGCCGGAGATGACAACCCCCATCATCGACCCCATGAACGCCAGCAGGAAGGCGAAGAACCGCGGAACCGGGTCCTCGGCCGACATGTAATAACGCGCATACAGGATGACCAGCGCGCCCACGCCCGACACCAGCCCGGTAAACATCCAGGCGAAGCCGTCCACCCTCAGGACGAAATTCAGGCCAAGGGTCGGCATCCAGGGAACGTGATAGCTGACGACGCTTCCGGCCTGGACGGCGGGATAGATGACCCCCGCCAGGGCAAGTTCGGCAAGTGCGATGCCGCCGGCCAGCCAGGCCGCGCCATTGCGCGCGCCTGCCGGCAGCAGGCCGGCGACCACCGCTCCCAGAAAGGGAAGGCAGATGATGGCCAGAAGCACGAAGTCGTCGGATATCATCGATAGTCGGCCGTCATGTCGGTATCGTATCCGTCCTGCTCTGCGGCGGCGTCGCGGATCGCCTGGACCACCTCTTCGGCCGTGGCTGCGGCCCGCAGGCGCCGCAGCGATTGCGGATCGCGCAGGACCCGGCAAACCTCGGCCATGGCGGTCAGCAGGCCCTTCCGGTTGGTTGCCGGCCACAGCATCATGAAGACCAGATCGACCGGCTGGTCGTCGCCCGCGTCGAATCCGATGGGACGGGTCAGCCGCGCGAACAGGACCAGCGGCGTCTCGGCATCGCGCATTTCGGCATGGGGCAGGGCGATACCCTTGCCCAGGGCGGTGGACCCGATGTTCTCGCGCGCCTTCAGCGCCGCCAGGATGTCGTCGGCGGATTGCCCAAAACGCTGCGCGGCCTCGGCCGCCAGCAGTTCCAGCAGACCGGCCTTGTTGCCTGGGTCCGCGTCAAGGATGACGTCCACCGTCGAAAAAAGGTCCGAGAATCCCACGCCTACCTCCCTTGCGACCGATCTCCGGCCAGCGCCTCGCGCTTCCCACTTTCTCTCCCACGGGCCGGCCGTTCAAGACACCAGAGCATCGGATGGCGGCTTCGTGCTGCGCAGGATATCACGGCTGGCGGACGATCAGGGTGTCACAGGACAGCCGCCCCATTATCTGGGTGGCCGTGTTGCCGATCAGAAAGTCCAGCGCGGCACTTCGCTGCGCCGATCCCAGCACCACCAGGTCGGTGTCGAAGTTTTCCGCGAACAGCTTGAATATCTGCTCGGGCGCCCCCTGCTCGACCAGGGTGGTGATCGACGCCCTGGCCGCGGCCGGGATGTCGGCGCTGTCCAGGAACGCCGCGCAATTGGTTTCGGCCGATTGCCGGAACTGGTGGGCCATGGCATCCCGGTCGGCGACCATGCCGGCGAATGGCAGGTCGAAGGTGTGCAGCACGGTGGTGGGACAGCCCGGGAACCAGCGGACGGCGGTTTCCAGGGCGTGGCGCGCATGGGGCGAGAAATCGGTGCCGGCGACGATGCTGCCATACTCCTTGGACGGCCGTTTGCGGGCGATCAGCAAGGGGATGGCGGTGCGGCGCAACAGCCGATCCACGGACGTGCCCAGCCCGAAACGCACCAGGGTCTCGTCACGGGGAATGCCGCAGACGATCAGATCGCAATCCTGTTCGGCCGCCACCCGGGCGATCACGTCGGCGGGGTCGCCGGTTTCGACGATCATCCCCATCTCGGTCCCGACCCCGGCGGCGTGCGCCCGAAGGCGGGCGGTCGCGCGCTCGATGGGGTTGCCCGCCCGCCGCCACGGCGGCAGCTCGCCCGCGAACGGCTGTTCCACCGCCGAGCGTTCGACGACGGTCACCGCGATCAGCCGGGCGCCCCAGACGGCGGCCAGCCGCACCGCCCGGTCGAAGGCGCGGTCGCAGCGTGCGCTCAGGTCGGTCGCGATCAACAGCGTTCGCGGCTTGGGACCGATCCGCTCCACGGGTGTCGTCATAACCTCCCCCCAAATTTTTCTTGCCCTTCCGCATATAGGTTTTTGCATGTCCCCCACAAGTTAGGGAAATGCCGCAGGCGGCATCGTTGCCGCGCGTCCGCGCAGGGGGTGAGACCCCGGCGGGGCAACCGGCGGCCGACGGGGTATGGTGGCACCCGGCCGTGATGCGACCGATGGGGGATGGCGGTTGCGCAAGGATTGCCGCTAGCCTTTGAACTGGGGTAAAAGGCCCGACACCATTCAGGAACCGTCCATGCGTACTGCCCCATCCTGGTTGAAACCCGCCGTCGATTTCGGCCCGCTGGCGGTGTTTCTGGCCGTGTTCTGGCTGAAGGGCATGCTGCCCGCCACCGCCGCGCTGATGGCCGCGACCGCGCTGGCGCTGGCGGTGTCCTACGTCTTCACCCGCAAGCTGGCGCTGATGCCGCTGGTGACCGCCATCATCGTCGGCGTGTTCGGCGGCCTGACGCTGTGGCTGAACGACGACACCTTCATCAAGATGAAGCCCACCATCATCTACGCCCTGTTCGCGGCGGTGATCGGCGGCGGGCTGGTGCTGGGCAAGCCGGCGGTGAAGGCCATCCTGGGCGAGGCGCTGCAACTGGACGATGCCGGCTGGAAGCGCCTGTCGCTGCGGTTCTGTCTGTTCTTCATCGCCATGGCCGCCACCAACGAGGTGGTCCGCCGCGTCGCCAGCGACAATATCTGGGTGCTGTGGAAGGTGCCGGGCAGCATCGCCGCCACCTTCGTCTTCATGCTGGCCCAGATGCCGCTGATCCAGCGCCACAAGGCCGGGGAAGAGGCGCCCGGGGCGGAGTGACCCCCACCCCGGGGCAAAGGGGAAAATGGGCGAAAGGCCGGCCGCCTCAGTGGCTGGCCTGCTGCCCTTCGCTGCGCAGTTTCAGGTACATCACGGCGGTCTCGCGCATATGCTCGGCCAGCCAGTTGGCCATGGCGCGTTCCTCGCTCAGGGATGTCTGCAAGGTGCGGATGGCGTCCACCTGTCCGGCGGCCTCGCCCAGCACCAGCAGCGATTCATAGGTGGCGATCTCCAGGTTCGCCATGGCGTAATTGGCGGCGCTGTTCTTCAGGATCTCGTCGGACATGGGGGCGGTCATCAGCGACGACACCGCGCCCCCGATGCTGGCGGCGGCATCCTTGAACGCCGACGGGCTTTCATCCACCTGCGACAGGATGTTCTCCAGCCGCTGCATCTGGGCATCCTTGTCCCTGAGGTGGTCGCGCAGCCGCGCCTCCACCGCCGGGTATTGCTCCAGCCGGTCCACCTGACGCTCCAGCATCTCGCGGCAGTTCTTCTGAAGCGCATGGGCGTTGCGCAGCCCATCGACGAACAACGGCATGGCCGCCTCGGCGGCCACCGGAATCTGGGGGCTGTCCATGTGCAGGGGAGCGTCGGCCACTTTCATCTCCTTTCCGGTCAGTTCGAACAGCAATTCGCCCCGGCGGGCCGCCAGCCGGCAGCCGACGGCATACAGATCCGTCCCGCTCTGGCGCAGTTCGGGGAACAGCTTGTCCTCTTCATCCTGGACGTGATCGGCGATCACCTGTTTCAGGCGGGCCATGGCGGCATCGCGATCGCCACTGCCGGCGCGAATCTGGTCGATCAGTTGCTTGCCCTCGGCATGCTCCTCGATCGAATGATCCACCAGGGCGTCATCGCCGGTGGCGTCGCGGGCGGCGGGGTAGAGGATTTCCTCCTCGGCCCGCATATGCACCAAAAGGGCGGTGCAGAGCTTGTGCGCCACCTTGGCCTTGATGTCGGGGGCGGTGGCGCGCTCGAGCCAGTCGAACAGCGCCATGGCCTCGCGGTGGTCCATTTCCAGCAATTGGGTGACGTCGGGGTTGACCTTCTTGCCGGCGGCCAGCATGGCGGGAAGCGAGATCGGCTCGCCCATGCCGCGATCGGCCACCAGCGGCATGATCACGTTCATTGCGGTCCTCCCTGCGGCATGGCCGCGCCGGTCGGCGTCTGGGCATAGGCGGCGGGCTGCACCTGGCCCAGGCAGCGGGCGTATTCCGTGGCATAGCCGTCGCGCTGGTCGGCGCGGCGCAGGCCGGGGACCGGGTGCTCGCCCTCGGTCTCCAGGCGGTATTCGTCGCCCTTGGCGGCGATGGTCTCGGCGATCACCTGCTCGGTCGGGCAGCCGCCCTCGTTGACCATGGACTGATAGGCGTAGTAGGGGTCCTGCGCCGTCAGTTCGGCCACGTTGATGAATTGCGAGTTCTTGCCGGTCAGGTCGATCTGGTCGGCCAGCACCTGCCTGACCCACGCCTTGTTTTCCTTGAAGGTCATCACCCGGTCGATGGACTTGGGCAGGATGGCCTCGGGGTCGCGCTTCTCGACCATGCGCATCAGTTCGC
Organism: Pseudomonadota bacterium; assembly: GCA_023426365.1. Taxonomy (GTDB): domain Bacteria; phylum Pseudomonadota; class Alphaproteobacteria; order Rhodospirillales; family Magnetospirillaceae; genus Magnetospirillum. The sequence continues at coordinate 13,258 of JAFAAW010000074.1, read as the reverse complement.
AGGCGATGCGCAGATGCTCGATCTCCATGTTGAGGTGCAGCTCGTACAGCGCTTTCACACGCGGGTCCGGCTCGGTCTCCATGAACGAGTAGTAGAGCCAGCATTCGTTGTATTCGTGGAATACCAGGTTCTCGAACCACGTCACCGTGGGGTCCAGGATGGATTCGTACTGGGTGACGTGCTGTTCCTCGATCTGGCCGATCTCCAGATAGGTGGCGCGCGCCAGCGGCTCGGTGAAGCGGTTGCCGATGTTCATGTAGTAATTCATGGTCTGCTGCTCGGCCGACATGACGGTCAGCGCGTTCAGCACCGATTGCGGATCGGCGGCCAGGCTGGTCATGGGCCGGCGGATTTCATCGGCCGGATGGCGGTGCTCGAAGATGGTGGGGCGGCCGGGCATGATCTCGGTCAACTGGCCGACGATCCAATCGGCCTCGCGCCCCTGCAACAGGCTGTACAGGTTGGCATAGCGGTACAGGTGGTCGAAATCCTCGAGCAGGCCGAACTCGTACACCTGCCGCAGGTAAGGGTCGGGTTCGTTCTGCGCGACCCACGCGGTCAGGTCCACCGCCACCTGCTCATAGCCGATGGTCACCTCCAGCGTGGTTTCGTCGCCGGGGATCAGCCAGTTGATGGCCTTTTGCTGCTGGGCCTCGATGCGGCGCACGTTGGCCAACTGCTTCTTGACCTCGGGGTCCAGGGTGTTGCGGTTCATCTGGTGCGAGAACATGACCGCTTCGGTCTCGATCCCGTTCATGACGATGCCGCGGCAGCGGCTGAACGGGTGGACGTCCTGTTTGCGATAGGGGGTGACGTTCAGTTCGGACCAGTTGCGGCACTGGCGCTCGAGCGGGATGCCCCGTTCTTGCAGCGGGTTGAAGGGCATGGGACGCGGCTCCGAAAATGGAAGGGTTCCAGACTAACCCCCCGCCGCCGGGGCCGGTTCCGCCGGGCCGGCGGGCATCGGGCGGGCATGGTGAATAGCCAGTTCGGGAGAGATCGCGCCCCCTCCCGCGGGCGGCGCCGCACGCCGGTGCCGATCAGCCACGCGGGCCGGCGTCATTGCGCGCGCCCCAGGAAAAAGTCGGCCAGCTCGCTGGCCGCGCACACGCCGGCCTCGGCAAAGCCCTTGCCGGTGCTGCCGCAATTCTGGCCGTTGGCGATGGGCTGGGCGTGGGTGAAGCCGTCCAGCAGCCGCAACTCCACCGCCGGGCGCCCGTCGGGGGCGGGCAGGCGCCAGACGCGGTCGCCGGCCGGGTTGCGGGTGGCGATGAATTCGCCCTTGCCCTCGGGGCAGTTGAGGTCGGGGGCGCCGCCGCCGTGCAGCGCGCTCCATTGCTCGGCGGTTTCGACGGCATTGCGACACACCACCACCGGGTCGGTGGTGCCCTGCCACACGCTCAGCCTGGGCCATGACTGGCGCTCGGGGTGCAGGACGCGCACGGCTTGCGCCCAGTCCTCGGGCGTGCGGTCCACGTCGCCGGCCATGCAGGCGCAGGCATGGGACAATTGCTGCATGCCCGGCACCACGCAGGGCTGGCCGCGCCAGGTCAGCCGCGTCTTGTCGGTCATGTCGGGACAGTCGAACGCGGTCCCGGCGATGGCGCCGCCGGCGGCGAAGGTGTCGGGATAAAGTGCGAGCAGCACCACCGTCATGGCCGCGCCCGCCGACAGGCCGGTGGCGAAATTCTCGCCCTCGGGGACGTTGAAGGCGCGGCGCGCCTCGGCCAGTCCGCGCACGATGGCCTCGCCCTGGCGCGCGGTGGCGGGGCGGCGCTGCTCGGGTTCGAACCACCACAGGCAGTTCTCGCCCACGTCGTCGAAGTCCACCACCACCAGCAACAGGCCGCGCCGGTCGGCCACTTCGCGCCAGCCGGTGTGGTCGAAGGTTTCGCGCGGGCCTTGCAGGCAGCCGTGCATCAGCACCACGGCAGGTGCGCTGGGCGGCGTCAGCGACGGCGGGGCATAGGCCAGCACCCGCAGCGACCACAGGGTGACCGGGCCGGCCTTTTCCTCGTCATGCCACACCTCGCGCAAGGGATCGGCCCGGCCCGCTCCTGCCCACAACGCTCCGGCCCCCAACACCATGATGATCGCCAGAACGCGCAGCATGGCCGTCTTTCCCTGTCTGCCCGGGTCTGACCGGCAAACGGCCGGTGCGCCGCCGGGTTCCCAGCCCTGGAACCGGGTGCTGGAACCGGGTGCTGGAACCGGGGCCAGGGACTGGACCCTGGAACCGCGACGGCCCGCCCGCCGTTCTTGCTTCCAGCGGCGGCGGACCGAGGGTGCCGATGTCCAGCGACATGATCCTCTGCTTTCTGGTGCTGGCGGGCGTGATGGGGTTCCTGATCTGGGACAGATTCCGCTACGACATCGTCGCCAGTACCGCCTTGGTCATCGCCGTCGCCGTGGGGGTGGTGCCGGCCCGCGAGGCCTTTCACGGGTTCGCCGACGACATCGTGATCCTGGTGGCCGCCGCCCTGGTGGTCAGCGCTGCCATCGAGCGCTCGGGCGTGGTGGACCTGCTGTTGCGCCACGTGTCGCCCCGCCTCAACACCACCACCCGGCAGGTGGTGGTGCTGTCGGCGGCGGTGGCGCTGCTGTCGGCGGTGATGAAGAATATCGGCGCGCTGGCGGTGTTCCTGCCGGTGGCGTTCCAGTTGGCGCGCCGCCACGGCACCGCGCCGTCGCGGCTGCTGATGCCGCTGGCTTTCGCCTCGCTGCTGGGCGGCATCTGCACGCTGATCGGCACCAGCCCCAACATCATCGTCTCACGCCTGCGCGAACAGATGCTGGGCGAGCCGTTCGGCATGTTCACCTTCACGCCGCTCGGCGTGGCCCTGACCGTGCTGGGTGTGGGCGTTCTGGCCTTCGGCTGGCGGCTGTTGCCCCAGGGGCGCGGCGGCGGGGCCGGCCAGCCGTTCATGGTCGATGATTACACCTCGGAATTCCGCCTGCCGGCGGGGTCGCCCTTCGTCAACAAGACGGTGGACGCCTTCGAACAGGCGGGCGAGGGCGAGGTGACGGTGTGCGCGCTGATCCGCGACGGCGGACGGCGCTATCGCCCGGCCGGGCATTGGTGGCTGTTCGCCGACGACATCCTGGTGCTGCGCTGCGATGCCACCGCGCTCAAGCGGCTGGTGATTTTGGCGAAACTGGAAGTGCCCGGCGAGGCCGAACTGCCCCAGGCGGTCAGCGGCGGCGATGTGGCGATTTCCGAGGCGGTGGTCACCGAAGGTTCGCCGCTGATCGGCAACACCGCCCAGGGACTCAGGCTGCGCGACCATTACGGCCTGAATCTGGTGGCGCTGTCGCGCCGCGGCCTGCCGGTCAGCCGGCGCATTCACGGCACCCGTTTCCGCAAGGGCGACCTGGTGGTGTTCCAGGGCCATGCCGAGGACCTGCCCACGCTGATGGCGGTGCTGGGCTGCCTGCCGCTGGCGGAACGGCGCATCGATCTGTCGCGACCCACCCGAACCTGGCTGCCGGTGGCCATCGTGGCGGTCGCCATGGCGGTGTCGGGCAGCGGGGTTGTGCCGGTGGCCGCCGCCTTTTTCGCCGCCGCCGTCGCCATGGTCGCCACCGGCTCGCTCAAGCTGACCGATGCCTATGAACGAATCGAATGGCCCATCCTGGTGCTGATCGGCTGCCTGATCCCCATCAGCGACGCCTTGCAGCGTCTGGGCGGCACCGACCTGATCGCCGGGTGGCTGGCGGCCTGGGTCACCGCGCTGCCGCCGTTGGGCGCGGTGTCGGCCATGCTGCTGGTGGCGATGGCGGTGACGCCGTTCCTGAACAACACCGCCACGGTGCTGGTGCTGGCGCCCATCGCGGCGACGCTGGCCGGGCGGCTGCACGCCAACCCCGATCCCTTCCTGATGGCGGTGGCGGTGGGGGCGGCGTGCGATTTCCTGACCCCGGTGGGGCACCAGTGCAACACGTTGGTGATGGGGCCGGGCGGCTATCGCTTCGGCGATTACTGGCGCCTGGGGCTGCCCCTGTCGGTGATGGTGGCGGCGGTGGCACCGCCCCTGATCCTGTTTCTCTGGCCTGTCTAGGGCATTTTCCACTCTGACGCGGTCCGGGTGCGGCTAACCCGCGCGGCGCCATGGGCGAAGTCTGGAGATGGCTCCGCTGGGGCGGAAACACATCTACGGCCGCGACCAGCTCAGGCATGCCGCCGGCAACAGGGTGCGGCTGAGTGCCAGGGCGCCATGGGCGTAAAGCGGCTCCAGTGACGCGCCGTCGGCGCGCACCACCCAGAGGTGGCCGCTGGCATCGCTCCACACCGGCAGCAGATCGAACCCGGCCAGCCGCACGGGATCGACCGGCTGGCGGAACAGGACCAGCGCCAGATCGCTGCCCGGCGGCGGCATCGCCGCCAGCGGCCCGGCCAGGACGGCCAGCGCGGCCAATCCGCCCGCCGCCAAGCGCCCGCCGCCGCCCGCACCGCCCCGGCGGCGCAGCAACGTCCAGCCGGCCACGGCCGCCCCGCCGCCGAAAACCGCCAGCCAGCCCACATCCCACAACAGCGGATGGGGAGTGTCCATGCGGATGCGGTGGATGCCCAACAGCCAGTGGGACAGCACCGCGTCGGCCGCATGCCAAAGCGCGAAACCCAACAGGGCCTTGCCCCACAGGCGCCGCCCGGTGGTGGCGGCGTCCATTGCGCCGCGCCCGCGCCACAGCATGACCAGCGCCGCCAGCGCGATCACGTACATCAGCAGATGGAACAGGCCGTCCATCGCCACCTGGGCGCGCAGATCGGCCAGCGCGCCGGTTTGCACCGCACTGAGCAGGTGATGCCACTGCAAGATCTGATGAAGCACGATGCCGTCGAAAAAGCCGCCCAGGCTGATCCCCAGCGCGAGCGCCGCGGCTTCGGTCCGGTGTGCCTGCGCCAGTGCCTCTGCCTCTGCCGCCATGGCGGTCTCCGTTGCGGGGGCTGATGGGGCGGGGTGATGCCAGGGACAACAGGGGTTGGCGCAGGACGGTTCCGGGGGGCGCGCTCGAGCGGGCTTGCATACAATACTTTTACGCGCATACCCTTGCCCGGTGTTGGAAGGTTGCGTGCCGACACGGGTGGGGGGATGCCATGACGCATGTCAGTGAGAGGGTTGCGGCCGGGATGGCCGGCCGGGCCGGTCTGCTGGACCGCGTGTTCGGGGTGCTGGGCGACCTGTTCTGGTGCCTCAGGCCCATGCGGATGAGCATCCTGGTGCTGGCGCTCGGCTTTTTCGTCATCGCGGTGGCCGACCAGGGCACCGACGCATTGCGCCTGCTGGACGAGGACCGGCACTGGCTGCCGCTGTTCGGCGGCGTGCTGTTCTGGGCGGTCAACACCTGGTACGGCGCCCGCGTGGTGGCCGAGCTGCGTTTTCGTTCCGAACCCGCCATGGGCAGCCCGGAACTCCGCCAATGGCTGCTGAAATGGCTGCCGCGCGTGCTGGGCGGCGGGGTGTTCGTGGCGGTGGCGGTCGCCCTGAGAAAGGCCGATGTCAGCCCGGGGCTGATCCTGTTCGATCTGGTGCTGGGGGCGGTGTTCCTGATGCTGGTGTGGAAGCGGCGCGCGCTGGTGCGCCGTCTCGGCCTGCCCATGGCCCACGACGCCGGCAGCCACGCCCTGTCGCTGCGCCAGGCGCGGCCGGCGACCAAGCTGTTCATCGCCGCCGAGATTGCGCTCAGCCTGGCGCTGTTGGTGGCGGCGGTGGCGGCCCCGGTGCAGATCGGGCGGGCGCTGACGCCCGGCGCGCTTTACCTGTTCGCCTCGGCCAGTTGGATTCCGCTGGGCACCGCGCTGGTGGTCTTGGGCGAACGCTACCGCCTGCCGGTGTTCTCGCTGATCGCCGCGCTGGCGGTGGCGTTCAGTTGGTGGAACGACAACCACGCCGTTCGCCCCGGCCCCATGCCGGCGCGGGCCGAGCGCATGGACATCGGCCAGGCCTATGGGCGTTGGCTGGACAACTGGAACCGCACCCACCCGGGCCAGCCGCCGCGCCCGGTGGTGGTCGCCACCTATGGCGGCGGCATCCGTGCCGCCTATTGGACGGCCATGACCCTGGCCCGGCTGGAGGAACGGGTGCCCGACCTGCGCGACCGCTTGTTCGCGGTCAGCGGCGTCTCGGGCGGGTCGGTGGGGGCGGTGGCGTGGCGGGCGCTGTCGCTGGACGGCGCGGTGACGCCCCAGCACGTCGATGCGGTCCTGGGCCAGGATTACCTGGGGCCGACCTTCGCCACGCTGTTCTATCCCGATCTGGTGCAGTTGTTCCTGCCCTTCGCCACCGGGCTGAATGACCGTGCCGACACCATGGAGCGGGCGTGGGAAAGCTCGTGGCCGGCCGGGGCGGCCTATGGCGGCGCGTTCCTGGATCTGTGGCCCGATGCGGACCGCCCGTGGCCGGCGCTGTTCCTGAACGGCACCTCGGTGGGCGACGGAAGCCGGCTGGTCACCTCGAACCTGCGCCGGCCGCAATGGCAGCCGCGCCCCTATCGCGACTTCATCGACGAATTCGGCCCGGCCCTGCATGCCGCCACCGCGGCCAGCAATTCCGCCCGCTTCCCGCTGGTGTCGCCGGCCGGCACCTTCGCGGTCGCCGGCGGCGTGGACCAGATCGTCGATGGCGGCTATTACGACAACAGCGGCGCCGACACGGCCTTCAACGTGATCTCGGAAATGCGCAATGCGGGGGCGGGGGCGCACGACATCGTCGCCATCCTGATCACCAGCGACACCGATCCGCCCTGTCCCGGCCTGGGCGAGGATGGCCGCGCCGATGCCGGCTGCGCCGTGCCGCAACGCGCCCGGGGCGAGCTGTCCTCCGTCTTCGACGGCCTGCTCAATACCCGCGGCGCCCGCACCCAGGAAGCGTCCAGCCAATTGCAGTGGAGTGTGGGCGCGGGCCGCTCGGCCTGGATACGGCTGAGCGACATCAGCCCCGGCTGCGGCGCCGAGGCGCCGCCGCTGGGCTGGGTGCTGTCCGAGGCGTCGCGCCGCACCATGGCCTGCAAGTCGCGGACGGCGGTGGAACAGGCCGCCCGCCTGATCACCGGCCTGACCCCGTGATCAGGGCGCCGGCGCCTTGCTGCGGTGGCGGGCCAGATAGAGCGGCGTGCGGGATTTCGGCACCTTGCCGATGAAGTTCCAGCGCGCCACGTGGTAGCTGGGGTCGAAGCCGTAGAAATTCAGCTTCATATGCTCCAGTTCTTCCGCGCGGTACTGTGCCAGCGGCTTTTCCGCCTCGTCGGCCAGACGCGACAGGCGCTTGGCCGACAGGCGGCGCTCCAGATCGGGGCTGGCGGCCAGTTCGCTGGCAAAGGTTTCCAGGCCGCTGCGGAACTCCGCGACACTGGCGCCGAAATGGCCGTCGATCAGGCCCCAGTCACGCGCTTCCTCGGTTCCCACCGGCAGGCGCGCCTGGGTCAGTGCCAGCGCGCCGGCACCGCCGCAGCGCCGGGGCAGCAGGTAGGTCCAGTATTCCGAGCCATACAGGTTGCCCATGCCCTTGTAATGGGGGTTCAGCACCACGCCGCTGCGGGCCAGCACGATGTCGGCGGCCAGCGCCATGAACACGCCGCCGGCGCCGGCATTGCCATGCATGGCCGCCACGGTCAGGTGGCTGCCGCAGGTGATCACCGCCTCGCACAGATCGTTCATGGCGTTGATGTTGCGCCACGATTCGTCGGCCGGGCTGTCGGCCGCCTCGATGGTGCCGAGATGGATGCCGTTGGACCAGAAATCAGGGCCGCCCATCAGCACGATGACCTTGGTCGGCCGCCGCGTCGCCTCGACAAAGGCGTGCTTCAGGCGCAGGCACTGGTCGGTGCTCATGGCGCCGTTGTGGAAGGGGAAGTGCAGATAGCCGACGCCGGCTTTCTCGTCGTACCAGATGTCGTGATGACCCGGCTGTTCTGGCAGGCCGGCGGCAATGTCGGCCAGCACGGTGGCGGCCGGCAGCTTGAGCGCGCCCGCCTCGGCCCGCCGCACCTGCCCGATCCAGACGGCGCCGTCGGCGGTGGCGCGCGCCAGACGGCCACCCTGGCGGGCGATCCAGGCGCCGGGACGGCCGCATACGCTCAGGCCGTCGGCGGCGTGGCCGTCATGCAGATAGAAATCGCCGTCGCGCACGCCCGGCGTGCCGTCGGACGCGCGCAGCTTGCGAAGCACCGTGGCGGTGTCGTCCACCGCCCAGTCGATGGCGCGGTCGGCCTGGGTCAGGGCCGCCTTCCACCACGTCCGGGCCGGCCGCACCGGCTCGGCCACCCGCAACGCCTCGAACACCGCGTCCACGGCGGCGTCGGTCACCTCGTTGCGGTACAGGCTGGATTTGGTGGCGGTGCGCATGGGGAAGGCGCGGTGCGCCCACACCGGACCCGCGTCCATTTCCGCTTCGGCCTGCAGCACGGTGACGCCCCATTCGGGTGCGCCCTCCAGGATCGCCCAATCCAGCGCCGCCGGGCCGCGGTCGCCGATGGGGCCGGGATGCACCACCAGGCATTTGTGGTGGCGCCAGACCTGTTCGGGGATGGCGCGCTTCAGGAAGGGGGCGATGATCACGTCCGGCCGTGCCAGTTCCACCGCCTCGATGGTGACGGCGTCGTTGACGTCGAATTCCAGGCAGACGTCGTGACCGGCGCGGCCCAGCTCCACCCACAGGCGCTGGGTAAGGCTGTTGAAAGAGTGGGAGAGGAGGAGAATGCGCATTTGTCGTTCGCCCCTGTCAGCCGATGACGTCATGGCCGGGCCTGACCGGGCCATCCACGCGTGTCGGCAGGCAGGCCACCGGGCGGGACCGCATGGATGCCCATTTCAGGTCCGGGCATGACGGCAGAGGGCGACGGCTCTCGGTCATCGGCAAATCCTCGGCATCGGCAAATCCTCGGCATCAGCAGATCCTCGGCAATTGTTCGCCGGCCAGCCAGTCCACCACGCGGTTGCCGCCCATGGCGGTTTCCATGGTGACGAAGTGGTGGGAATCCTCGCGGCAGGTGCCGATCCGTGCCGCGTCCCGACCCAGCGGGTGGGCGCGCATGACGGCGAGCAGGGTGTCGGCATGCTCGGGCGCGCACACGCAGATCAGCTTGCCCTCGTTGGCGACGTAAAGCGGGTCGAGGCCCAGCAATTCGCACGCGCCGCGTACCTCGGCCCGGATGGGGATGTCGCGCTCCCTCAGCGCCATGCCCACACCGGCCTGGGCCGCGATCTCGTTGAGGGTGGCGGCCAGACCGCCGCGCGTGGGATCGCGCAGCACATGGATGTCGGGCACGGTGGCGACCATGTCGGCCACCATCGTGTGCAGCGCCGCCGAATCCGACAGGATGGCGCTTTCGAAACCCAAGGATTCGCGCTGGCTCATCACCGCCACGCCGTGGTCGCCCATGGTGCCCGACACCAGGATGGCGTCGCCCGGCCGCGCCCGCTCGCCCGAGATGTTCACCCCCGGCGGCACCATGCCGATGCCGGCGGTGGTGATGAAGATGCCGTCGCCCTTGCCCTTTTCCACCACCTTGGTGTCGCCGGTCACCACCGGCACCCCGGCCTCGCGCGAGGCCTTGGCCATGCTGTCCACGATGCGCTTGAGGTCGGCCAGCGGAAAGCCTTCCTCGATGATGAAGCCGGCCGACAGCGACAGCGGGCGGGCACCGGCCATGGCGACGTCGTTGACGGTGCCGTGCACGGCAAGGCTGCCGATGTCGCCGCCGGGAAAGAACAGCGGGCTGATCACATAGCCGTCGGTGGTCATCACCATGCGGCCGGCGGGCACGTCGAACGCCGCCTGGTCGTTGCGCTGGCGCAAGGCCTCGTTGTCGAAGGCGGCCACGAACAATTCCTCGACCAGTTGCTGCATGGCGCGGCCGCCGCCGCCATGGGTCAGATCGACGCGGCCATGATTGATGTCCAGCGGGCGGGGATGGGAGCGGCGGGGGAGGGTCATTGATCAGCCTTCGTGTCGCGGAAGCGGCCATAGGTCCAGTGCGCGGCGCAGGCGCCTTCGGCGGACACCATGCACGACCCCATGGGGTTTTCCGGGGTGCACACGGTGCCGAACAGCTTGCAGTCGGTGGGCTTTTTCACGCCGCGCAGGATGGCGCCGCATTCGCATGCCTTGTTGTCGGCCACGCTGTCCTGGGGCACGTCCCATCTGCGCTCGGCGTCGAAGGCGGCAAAGGGTTCCTTGATGCGCAGCGCCGAATAGGGCACGCGGCCCAGGCCCCGCCATTCGAAACTCTTGCGCAGCTCGAACACCTCGGCCACCAGGGCCTTTGCCTTGGCATTGCCGTCGCGGGTGACGGCGCGGGCGAATTCGTTTTCCACCTCGAACCGGCCCTGGTTGATCTGGCGCACCAGCATCAGCACCGCCTGCAGCACGTCCAGCGGCTCGAAGCCGGCGATGACCACGGGGCGCTGGTATTCCTCGGCGAAATAGTCATAGGGCGCCGAGCCGATGATGGTGGAGACGTGGGCCGGGCCGATGAAGCCGTCCAGCTTGACCGTGCCCAGGGTGCGCACCTCGGGGCTGTCCAGGATCTGGGCGATGGCGGAGGGCGTCAGCACGTGGTTGCAGAACACGAAGAAGTTCTTGAGGTCCAGCGCCTGGGCCTGCTTGAGCGCCACCGCGGTGGGCGGCGTGGTGGTCTCGAACCCGATGGCGAAGAAGACGACGTTCCTGTCCGGGTTGTCCTGGGCCAGCTTGAGCGCGTCCTGCGTGGAATAGACCATGCGGATGTCGCAGCCCTCGGCCTTGGCCTTCAGCAGCGACAGTCGCTTGGAGCCGGGCACGCGCAGCATGTCGCCATAGGTGCACAAGATCACGCCCGGCTGGCGCGCCAGGAAAATGGCGGCGTCGATGCGGCCCACCGGCAGCACGCAGACCGGACAGCCCGGCCCGTGCACCATGCGCACGTTGGACGGCAGGATGTCTTCCAGGCCATAGCGGGAAATGGCGTGGGTGTGGCCGCCGCAGAATTCCATCAGGTGATAGGTGCGGGCGGGGTCGGCCTCGGCGGCGATGGTGCGCGCGATGGCCTTCGCCAGGTCGCCGTCGCGATACTCGTCGATGTACTTCATCGGGCGCCGGCTTCCGCCATCTCGTTGAACAGGGCCAGGGTCTTTTCCGCCTCGGCCGGATCGACCTTGGTCAGCGCATAGCCCACGTGGACGATCACGTAATCGCCGGGCCTCACGTCGCTGACCAACGCCAGCGAAATGGTCTTGGTGACGCCGCCAAGTTCGACCTTGGCCTGATCGTCGGGCAGGATTTCGGTGACCAGCGAGGGCAGGGCCAGACACATGCTCGTTACTTCTCCACCTGGGCGGCGATCCACGCCTGGCCCAAAGACAATCCGGGGTCGCCGGGCGACGCCTTGAGCGCCGTCAAGGCCCGCAATCCCTGGCCTTCCAGCGCCGGCACCAGCAGCTTGGTCAGCACCTTGTTGAAAAAGCAGCCGCCGCCCAGGGTGACCACGCGGCAGCCGGTTTCGGCCGCCGCCCAGCCGCACCATTGCGTGAGCGCGGCGGCCAGGGTTCCGTGGAACAGGTTGGCACCGTGGCGGGCGTCGGGGCAAGAGGCGAGGCGTTCCAGCAAAGGCGCGAAGTCGAGCACGCCGCCGGTCAGCGTCCAGCCATCGGCCATCACCTGGGGCGCATCGGCAAGGTGTTCCAGCGCCATGGGGGCCTGGCCCTCGAACTCGGCCACCGGGTGGATGTCCAGCAGGCCGCAGGCGGCATCGAACAGCCGCCCGGCCGACGAGGTCGGCGGCGCGTTCAACCCCTTGTCCAGCATCATCCCCAGCCGGGCGGCGGCGGGGAAATCCGGCCAGCGCCCGGCGATCTCGGCCCCGCGCCCCAATCGGTGCAGGACCGCCCCCGCCATGCGCCACGGCTCGCGCGCCGCCACGTCGCCGCCCGGCTGCGCCAACAGCGCCAGATGGCCCAGACGGCCATAGCCGGCGCCCGCGCAATAGAGCAATTCGCCGCCCCAGCTCTGATTGCCGGGGCCAAGGCCGAAGCCGTCCAGCGACAGGCCGATGACCGGGCCGTCATGGCCGTGCTCGGCGGCCACCGCCGCCGCATGGGCGTGGTGGTGCTGCACCGCCACCTGGGGCAGGTCCAGGCTGTGGGCGAAGCGGGTGGAATGGAAATCGGGGTGCAGGTCGTGGGCGACGCGCACCAGGGCCACGCCCAGTTCCGCCACCATGCTTTCCACCGAGTCCTCGAACGCCGCGATGGCTTCGGGCGTGCCCAGATCGCCATGGACGGGCGACAGATAGGCGGTGGCGCCGCGCGTTACGCACACAGTGTTCTTGAGGAACGCCCCCACGGCCAGAACCGGCGGCACGGCGCGGGGCAGGGGGATAGAGAGGGCAATCATGATTGGAATGACACGGATGGACACGGACGGACGCGGATGACCTTGGCGGATGACAATCCGTGTCCGTCCGTGTCCATCCGTGTCACCAAAGAAGAGCCGATGGCGGCGCCTCTCATCACAGGCTCTCCCGCGCCGCCTTCAGCTTGGCCTCCAGGGAGGCGATGCGTTCGGTGATTGCGCGCTTGCGGCCTTCGGCGATCCAGGCCAGCCATTCCGCCATGCCCTCGCCGGTGCGCGACGACAGCCGCAGCACCACGATGTCGGGATTGACCTTGCGGGCGTTGGCGACACAGGCATCCACGTCGAAATCCAGATGCGGCAGCAGGTCGGTCTTGGTCAGGATCATCATGCCGGCGGCGGCGAACATGTCGGGGTATTTGAGCGGTTTGTCCTCGCCCTCGGTCACCGACAGGATGGCCACCTTGTAGGCCTCGCCCAGATCGAAGGCGGCGGGGCACACCAGATTGCCCACGTTCTCGATGAACAGCACCGAATCGTCGGCCGGATTCAGCCGCTCGCACGCCCGCGCCACCATGTCGGCGTCCAGGTGGCAGCCCTTGCCGGTATTGACCTGAATGGCGGGGGCGCCGGTGGCGCGGATGCGGTCGGCGTCGTTGCTGGTCTGCTGGTCGCCCTCGATGACGGCGACGGGGAAACGGCCCGACAGCATCTCGACGGTCTTGCACAGCAGGGTGGTTTTGCCCGAGCCGGGGCTGGACACCAGATTGAGGGCGAAGATGCCGCGATCGGCAAGGAAGGCGCGGTTGCGCGCCGCCAGCGAATCGTTCTTGCCCAGGATGTCCTGTTCGATCTGGATGATGCGGGCCTGGCTCATGCCCGGCACGTGCACGCCGGCCAGTCCCTTGCCGTAATGCAGGTCGTGCGTGTGC
>JAFAAW010000064.1 GCA_023426365.1 Pseudomonadota bacterium | reverse complement strand
TCCCCACCATTTGGATGAAGAACCTGTCCGCTCATGTAGGACGCGTCGTCCGAGGCCAGGAAGATGAAGGCCGGCGCCACTTCGTCCGGCTGACCGACCCGCCCCAGCGGCTGGCTTGAGCCGAACTTCTCGACCTGTTCGGCGGTGAAGGTGGACGGGATCAGCGGCGTCCAGATCGGCCCGGGGGCCACCGCGTTGACGCGAATCCCCTGTTCCACCAGCGCCTGCGACAGCGAGCGGGTAAAGGCGGTGACGGCGCCCTTGGTGGCCGAATAATCCAGCAGCTTGGGATTGCCCTTATAGGCGGTGATCGACGCCGTGTTGATGATCGCCGCCCCGGCCTTCAGATGCGGCAGCGCCGCCTTGGTCAGATGGAACATGGCGAAAACGTTGGTGCGGAACGTGCGCTCCAACTGATCGGCGCTGATGTCCAGGAGACTGTCCTGCGGATGCTGCTCGGCCGCGTTGTTGACCACGATGTCCAGATGGCCGAAGGCGCGCACGGCCTCCTCCACCGCGTGGCGGCAAAACGCCTCGTCGCCCACATCGCCGGCCAGGCATAGGCACTTGCGCCCCTCGGCCTCGACCAGCCGGCGGGTGGCGGCGGCGTCTTCGTCTTCATTCAGGTAAACGATGGCCACATCGGCACCCTCTTTGGCGAAGCCGATGGCGACGGCGCGACCGATGCCGGAATCTCCCCCCGTGATCAGGGCGGCCCGGCCAAGCAGCTTGCCGGCGCCGCGATAATCGCGCATCTCGGCGCGCGGTGACGGCTCCATGGGTGATTGCAGGCCGGGCTGGCGATCCTGGTGCTGGCGCGGTTGATGGTCGGGCATGTCGGGCATGGCGCACTCCCCATACGGTGATGGGGCTGACTTGGCGTGCGCCGGAACACGATCAAGACGCCTTGGCCTTTGTCGCGGCCGCTTTCGCCGTCGCCCGCGCCGCCCGCCGGTGGGTGCGCGCGCCACGGGCCAGGGCGCTGTCGATCATCTTGCGCAGGGCGTCGGGCTGCACCGGCTTGTGCAACAGGCCGTGGCCCAGCGCCTGGGCCTGCTGCAGCCGTTCGGGCGCGGTGTCGCCGGTCAGAATGATGGCCGGCAGCCGGGCGACGGGACGCAGATGCACCTCGACCCGGGCGATGGCCTGACCGCCGGTATCGCCGTTTTGCAGGCGGTAATCGGCGATGATCAGTTCCGGCATGCGCCCCCAGGCCGGCAGGCGGCGCAGGGCATCCTCGGCGCTGGCAGCCGCCAGCACGACATGCCCCCAGCTTTCCAGCAGCAATTCCAGGCTTTCACGCACGTCCGGCTCGTCGTCGATGACCAGGATCGCCGCCCCCTTGCGAGCAAGGCCCAGTTGCAATTGGCATGGCGCCAGCGCGGCCGGGGCACGCGTCGCCACCGGCACCTGCACCGAGAACACCGATCCCCGCCCCTCCTGGGAACGCACCGCCACCGGGTGGTCCAGCAGTTGCGACAGCCGCTCGACGATGGCGAGGCCCAGGCCCAGGCCCTGGCGGCGGTCGCGCTCCGGATTGCCCACCTGATGGAATTCGCGGAAGATGTTGCGGATTTCCGCCTGCGGAATGCCGATGCCGGTATCCCACACCTGGAACGAGACACTGCGCCCCACTCGCCGGCACCCGAACAGCACCCGGCCGGTCTTGGTGTAGCGCACGGCGTTGTTGAGCAGATTGCGCAAAATGCGTTCGAGCAGCGCCGGATCGCTGCGCACCACCGCCTTGCACGGCACCACCTTCAGGCTCAGTCCGGCGGCGGCGCACAGCGGCTCGAACTCGGCGGCCAGGCGGTCCATCATGGGCGCCACGGAAAATTCCGACTGGTGGGGCACCACCAGCCCCGCCTCCAGCTTGGACACGTCCAGCAGGCTGTTGAGCAACCCCTCGAGCGCCGTCACCGAATCCTGGATGCGGCTGACCAGGGCCTGCTGGCCGGGATCCATGGGCCGCCCGGCCAGGACGGCGATGAACATGGACAATGCCTGCATGGGCTGACGCAGGTCATGGCTGGCGGCGGCCAGGAACCGGGTCTTGGCCACATTGGCCTCCTCCGCCGCTTCCTTGGCATCGAACAGCTCGTCCTCGAACAATTGCTGATCGGTGTGGTCGTGCATGAAGGCGAAATAGAACTGCACCCGCCCCATCTCGTCGCGCACCACGCCGGCGCGCTGCCACAGCGGGAAGGTGCGGCCCGCGGAATCCGCCGCCTCCACCACCCCTTCCCAGCTTTCGCCGCGCAGCAGGGCCACGCCGACGGTGCGGTCCAGAATCTCCTGCGACGTCGCGGGGAAATAGGTCCTGTAATGGCTGCCGAACACCGATCCCGGCGGCACTCCGAACAGGCGGCCATAGGCGGAATTGGCGTACAGGATGTGGCCGCTGGGCGACAGTATGGCGACGGCCTCGTGCGCGGCATCCATCACCTTGCGGAACAGGCTCAGATTGGCCTCGGCCCGCTTGCGGGCGTCGATGTCCTCGATCATCACCACGGTGAAGCGGTCGTGGTCGTCGCCGGGCACCAGCGACGCGGTGATGCGCCCCCAAAAGGTGCTGCCGTCGCGCCGCAGATAGCGGTTCTCGCGGCTATAGCTCTCCATCTCGCGCTTGGCCAGCATGCAAGCGGCGGCGGCATCCGCGTCGCGGTCGTCGGGATGGGTCAGGTCGGGAAAGCCCATGTGCGACAATTCGGTCGCCGAATAGCCGAACATGGCTTCCATCGCCTGATTGGCCTGGGCGAGAAAGCCGCCGGGCCGAACCACCGCGATGCCCAGGGCGGCATGGTCGAAGATGGCGCGGAAACGACGGTCGTCCTCGCGCCGGTCGCATTGGGCCGGATACGGCATTGCGCCGCTATGGCCGATGGGTTGCCCGCTGAAGGTCATGGCTGCGTCACGCACGGTCTGCGCCCCAAACGGAGAATACCGATTGAGCGTAGGACCTGAGCGGGGGTGACAGCAATATGACCCCCGCGCTATCCGGAAAGACCTTCTCACTCCGGCAGAAGTACGGCCATCAGTAATGTTGCTTGCAAAGGATTGAAATTGTCATCGGAAACAACATAGGCGACTAGGCGGCCGTCTTTGCGGGCATGCACGGCCATACCTTCGTAATTATCCAACAGCAAGGGGGGTTCCAGACTAAAGATAACCGTGCCATCCAGTCTGGCACCGGGCACCAGGGCCGTGGCCGTGACCCGGCGCAGCCGGATGGCGAGGCCGCCGATCAGGGTGAAGCGCCGTTCCAGGATCAAGGCGCCGCCATCGGGCAGCGGCGCCGCCGCCGTGGGCTGAAAGCCGTCGGTCCGGACATAGGACAGGCGCTGCCAGGCACCGGGTTGCCCGAGCCACGCCCAGCCCGCGTCATCGGGACCTCCCTCTTCGGACACCAGCAGCATGCGGCCATCGGCCAGACGGGTCATGGCCTCGACACCGCCGTTCCCGGGCTGGCGGGCAAACTCGTCCGGCGCGGCCCACCGCTGGGGCCGGCGGTCCAGTTCGCCGGCATAGAACAGCAGCCGGTGGCGGCGCTCGAAACTGACCACCCAGCCGCCAGGCACGGCGGCCATTTCCTCGGCATCGCCGTCGTCCTTGCTGCCGTCCAGCCCGCCCAGCGGCACCACCTGCAGATCTGCGAAGGCGGTGGGGCGACCGGCGTCGTCAACCTGCATGGCGAAGCGAAGCCAGTGGCCGTTATCGTTGATGGCGGTGACCAGATGCCCATCGAACGCCATCCCCGAAATGCCGCCGAACCACCGCTCGCCGCTGCGCAACTGGTGGATGGACAGGATTTCGGCCGAGCCCAGGCGCGTGCGCACAGCATCCTCAGCCGCCAGCGGCCGGCTTTCCGCCGTGAAGCCCCCGTCCGCCGGCGTGCGGCATGCGACCAGGGCGAGCGCGGCGAACACGATCAGGACGGCACGGTGGAGCATGAACCTCTCTCGCTTGCGGCTGGCCTAAGCGGACGACCTTGGGCAATATGCCCCACATGAAATCGGAAATCTCGGCCTCCTTCCCCCAATTCGCCGCCCTCGATCCGGAATCGGCCCGCCTGCTAGAAGGCGCCGCCCGCTTGGCCACCATTGCGCCCGGAACGGTTCTGTTTCAGGACGGCTCGGCCTGTTCGGCCTATGTGCTGGTGGTGGAAGGCTCCATCCGCGTGCAGAAGGTGTCGGAAGGCGGGCGCGAAATCGTGCTGTACCGGGTCGAGGCCGGGCAATCCTGCGTGCTGACCACCAATTGCCTGATCGCGCGCGAGGACTACGCCGCCGAAGGCATCGCCGAGACCGAGGTGCGCGCGCTGGTGCTGCCCGCCGCCACGTTCCGCACCCTGCTGGGCAAGTCCGAGGCATTCCGGGATTTCGTCTTCGCCGCCTATGCCACCCGCGTGGCCGACCTTCTGATGCTGATCGAGGAGGTGGCGTTCGGCCGCATCGATGTGCGGCTGGCCGGCTGGCTGCGCAGCCGCGCCGATGCCCGATCCGACATCCACGCCACCCATCAGGACATCGCCACCGAACTGGGGACCGCGCGCGAGGTGATCAGCCGCCAGCTCAAGGAATTCGAGCGGCGCGGCTGGGTCACGCTTTATCGCGGGCGGGTCCAGGTCAAGGATCGCGACGGGCTGGCCAGCCTTTCATGAGATGTTTGTGATCTAGTCACGGAGGATGGGCGGCAAACCCCTTAAACAGTCGCCAGTTTTCCATGAGGAGGTCCGATCCATGACCAAGAACGTTGGCGGCATCGACCGCATCCTGCGTATCGTCGCCGGCCTGGTGCTCATCGCGCTGGCGGTCACCGGCACCGTGGGGATGTGGGGCTATGTCGGTGTGATCCCGCTGTTCACCGCCCTGATGGGCTGGTGTCCGGCCTATTCCATCCTCAAGATCAACACCTGCGGCTGCAAAAGCGCGTAAACCAGGGTTAACACCCATCCCCGCCGCCCTGCGCCAACAGGGCGGCGTTGCCGCCCATGGCGGTCAGATTGACCGTGAAGGTTCTTTCGCAGGCGTAACGGTATAGCGTGTGGGGGCCGCCCGCCTTGGGTCCGGTCCCCGACATGCCCTCGCCGCCAAAGGGTTGGCACCCTATTACTGCCCCGATCTGGCTGCGGTTTACATAGATGTTGCCCACCGGGGCGCTCGCGCGCACTCGTTCCACAACCGAACCGATCCGCGAATGGATGCCCAGCGTCAGCCCGTAGCCGCTGCGCCGCACCCAATCAAGCACCCCGCCCAAGCCGCCCGCGGCAAAGCGAACCACGTGCAGGCAGGGGCCGAAAACCTCGTGGTCCAGCCATTCGGCACGGTCCAGCAGGTAAACGCAAGGGGCAAAGAAGGTCCCTTCCCCCAGGCCCGGCGGCAGCGGAGCACGGGCCAGCAGGCGCGCCTCGGCGTCCAGCCGGCTCCGATGGGCCTCAAGCGCCGCCAGCGCATCGGTATCGATGACAGGGCCGATATCGGTGGCAAGGTCGGCGGGATCGCCCACCGCCAGTTCCCGCACCGCGCCGGCCAGCATGCCCAGCACCCTGTCGGCGATGTCATCCTGCACGAACAGCAGCCGCAGCGCCGAACAGCGCTGCCCGGCACTGCCGAAGGCCGAGGCGACCACATCGGCAACCACCTGCTCCGGCAGGGCCGAGGAATCGACGATCATGGCATTGATGCCGCCGGTTTCCGCGATCAGCGGGACGATGGGACCATCCCGGAGGGCCAGCGTGCGGGCGATGGTCCGTGCCACCACCCCCGACCCGGTGAAGGCCACCCCGGCGATGCCCGCCTGCGCCACCAGGGCCTGGCCCACCCGGCCGTCCCCCGGCAGCAGCGCCAGCGCCTCCGCCGGCACCCCGGCACGATGCAGCAGCCGGGTGGCCTGGGC
The DNA here is from genome assembly GCA_023426365.1 of Pseudomonadota bacterium. GTDB lineage: Bacteria > Pseudomonadota > Alphaproteobacteria > Rhodospirillales > Magnetospirillaceae > Magnetospirillum. The sequence continues at coordinate 9,752 of JAFAAW010000064.1, read as the reverse complement.
GGCGATCAGGGGCGTCTGTTCGGCGGGTTTCGCCACCACGGCGTTGCCGGCCGCCAATGCCGCCGCCACCTGCCCCACGAAGATGGCAAGGGGGAAGTTCCACGGCGAAATGCAGGCGAACACGCCGCGCCCGTGCAAACTCAGGTGGTTGCTTTCGCCCGTCACCCCCGGCAGCACCTGCGGCATGGTGAAATGCCGCCGCGCCTCGACCGCGTAATAGCGCAGCGCGTCCACTGCCTCGCGCACTTCCGCCAGCGCATCGGGGATGGTCTTGCCCGCCTCGGCCACCAGCAGGGCCACAAGGACCGCCGCATGCGCCTCGATCAGGTCGGCGGCGCGCTCCAGCACCTGGGCGCGCCCGTCGCCGCCCAGCCGATCCCAGCCCTGTTGCGCGTCAATCGCCAGGTTGACAGCCCGGGCCACATCCTCCATCCCGGCGTCGATCACCATGCCCAATACGCGGCGGCGATCGGCCGGCGCCGTCACCGGACGCGGCGGGGCGGCCAGAACCTCGCAGCCCCCCACCAGCGGCGCCACCACGAAGGGCGCCTGCTCGGCATCCATCGCCGCATCCATGTCGGCCTTCAGCGACGCCACGCTGGGCGGATCGGACAGGTCCCAGCCGCGCGCGTTGCGCCGTTCCGGCCCGTAAAGCGCGGGCGGCAACGGCAGCCCGGGGCCGCAATCCTGTTCAAGAATTTCCCAGGGATCGGCGACGATGCGCGCCACCGGCACCCGTTCGTCAGCCAGCCGGTTGACAAACGAGGTGTTGGCGCCGTTTTCCAGCAGGCGGCGGACCAGATAGGGCAACAGCTCCTCGTGGCTGCCCACCGGCGCATAGACCCGGCATGGCCGCCCGGGCACCACCTGTGCGTACAGGGCTTCGCCCATGCCGTGCAGGCGCTGATATTCCCAGCGATCATGGCCGGCGGCTTGCGCCAGTTCCGCCACCGCGGCCACGGTATGGGCGTTATGGGTGGCGAAGGCGGGAAAGAACACGTCCGGCGCCGCCAGCAGGTCCCGCGCACAGGCCAGATAGGACAGGTCGGTGGCGGCCTTGCGGGTGAAGACGGGATAGGTGGCAAGGCCGCGTTCCTGCGCCCGCTTGATCTCGGTGTCCCAATAGGCGCCCTTGACCAGTCGCACCATCAGCCGGCGGCGATGTCCGCGCCCCAATTCCGCCAGCCATGCCAGCAACGCCCGTGCCCGCGTCTGATAGGCCTGCACTGCCACCCCGAAACCATCCCAGCCGCGCAAGCCGGGATCGCCGGCCACCGCGGCGATGACGTCCAGCGACAGCTCCAGCCGGTCGGCCTCTTCCGCGTCCACCGTCAACCCAATGTCAACCGCGCGGGCCAGGCGGCACAACTCTGCCAATTTGGGCACCAGTTCCCGCATCACCCTTTCCCGCTGGGAAAATTCGTAACGGGGGTGCAACGCTGACAGCTTGACGGAAATGCCCGCCCCCTCCTCCGGCCCACGTCCCGCGGCGGCGGCGCCGATGGCGGCGATGGCGTCGGCATAGGCATGCCAATAGCGCTCGGCGTCGGCCGCGCTGCGTGCGCCCTCGCCCAGCATGTCGAAGGAATGGCGATAGGCGGCCTGTTCCCCGGCCTGGGCCAGCGCCTCGGCGATGGTGCGCCCCATGACGAACTGGCGCCCCATGATGCGCATGGCCTGCAACAGGGCCTCGCGCACCAGCGGCTCGCCGGCCCGCATCAGCAGGCGGGCGAAGATGCCCATGGGTTCTTCCGCCGGCCGCAGCAGCCGGCCGGTCAGCATCAATGCCCAGGTCGAGGCATTGACGAACAGCGAATCCGACCGCCCCAGATGCCGCGCCCAATCGGCGCCGCCCACCTTGTCGCGGATCAGGCTGTCGGCGGTTTCGGCGTCGGGAATGCGCAACAGGGCTTCGGCCAGGCACATCAGCACCACGCCTTCGGGCGTGGACAGGTTGAATTCGCGCAAATAGGCATCCAGGTCGCCGCCCGACCGCCGCCGCCGCGCCCCCTCCACCAGGGCGGCGGCCGCGGCGCGCACCCGCGCCGCCTGTTCCCGCGGCATGCGGGCCGCCTGTGCCAGCGGCGCCAGCACCGCAGCCTCGCCCTGCGCCAGCACTTCGCCCAGATGCGCCCGCGCGGGGCCAAGGTCATGTCGCGGCGGATTGTGCATGGCGGGCCTCCTTCCTCTTTCTGGCATGTGCCCACGGCACAGGCACCCGTCAAGTTGCCCACGAACAAGGCGGGCACTGCCCTTGCTTTGGGCAGGACACCGCCGGCGCCTTAGGAAAACCCAGGCCCGCGCGACAGGCACGCTTGTTGCAGAACTTCTAAATCAGGGGTTCGCCAGACAGAGGGAGGGCCATGGCTTTCGACGAGATGAAGGCACCGGACGGCGCGGTGCGGTCCCCTTACCGGGATTACGAAAACTGGCTGCTGTCGGCGGCGCCCGATCTGTTGCCGCGCAAGCACGAGCAGGCGGACGAGCTGTTCCGCCGCATCGGCATCACCTTCAACGTCTATGGCGATCAGGACGGCACCGAACGCCTGATCCCCTTCGACCCCATACCGCGCATCATCACCGCCCGGGAATGGAGCCGCGTGCATGACGGCTGCATCCAGCGCGTGCGCGCGCTCAACGCCTTCATCCACGACATCTACCACGACCAGGAAATCCTGCGGGCCGGCGTGATCCCGCGCGAGCAGGTGCTGGCCAACGGCAGCTACAAGCCCGAGATGCACGGCGTGGACGTGGCCCGCAACACCTATGTCCAGATCGCCGGCGTGGACGTGGTGCGCACCGGCGCCGACGAATTCTATGTGCTGGAGGACAACCTGCGCACCCCGTCGGGCGTGTCCTATATGCTTGAGGACCGGGCGATGATGATGCGTCTGTTCCCCGACCTGTTCGCCCGCCACCGGGTCAAGCCGGTGGACCATTACCCCGACCTGCTGCTCAAGGCGCTGCGCAGCGTGGCGCCCGCCGCCTGCGACGGCGAGCCGTGCGTGGTGGTGCTGACGCCCGGCTATCACAACAGCGCTTATTTCGAGCACGCCTTCCTGGCCGAGCAGATGGGCGTGGAACTGGTGGAAGGCCGCGACCTGTTCGTGGAAAACGGATTGGTGTGGATGCGCACCACCCGCGGCCCCAAGCGGGTGGACGTGATCTATCGCCGCATCGACGACGATTTCCTGGACCCGCTGGCCTTTCGCCCCGATTCCACCCTGGGCGTCGCCGGGCTGCTGTCGGCTTATGCCAATGGCGGCGTCACCCTTGCCAACGCCATCGGCACCGGGGTGGCGGACGACAAGTCCACCTATATCCACGTCCCCGAGATGATCAAATTCTATCTGGGCGAGGACCCCATCCTGCCCAACGTCCCCACCTGGCGGCTGGAACGCGCCGACGAGCGCCAATACGTCCTGGAACACCTGGACGAACTGGTGGTGAAGGAAGTCCATGGCTCGGGCGGGTACGGCATGCTGGTCGGCCCCACATCGGCCAAGGCACAGATCGAGGCATTCCGAGCCAAGATCATCGAAAACCCCGGCAATTACATCGCCCAGCCCACCTTGTCCCTGTCCACCTGCCCCACCCTGGTGGACAAGGGCATCGCCCCCCGCCATGTGGATCTGCGCCCCTTCGTGCTGTCGGGCGAGACCACCACGCTGGTGCCCGGCGGCCTGACCCGGGTGGCGCTGAAGGAAGGATCGCTGATCGTCAACTCGTCGCAGGGCGGCGGAACCAAGGACACCTGGGTGCTGGAGGACGCCGAATGCTGAGCCGGACCGCCGACCACCTGTACTGGATGAGCCGCAACATCGAGCGCGCCGAGAACATCGCCCGCTTCCTGGACGTCGCCAACCGCCTGAGCCTGTCGGGCGGCGGGGCGCGGGATTGCTGGCAGCCGCCGCTCACCATCACCGGCGGCACCGCCGCCTACAGCGAGCGCCACGGCGAGGTGGCCGCCGTCGGGGTCATCACCTGGGCGGTGCTGGACCCGGCCAATCCGTCTTCGATTCATTCCTGCGTGAAAAGCGCGCGCGAGAACGCCCACGCCGTGCGCAGCGTCATCCCCAACGAGCTGTGGGAAATCATCAATTCCACCTGGCTGGAGATGAAGCGGATCGACGGCGCCCGCCTGCGTGAACAGGGGCTGGTGGGCTTTTGCGAATGGGTCAAGGACCGCTCGCACACCGTTCGCGGCGCCACCCACGGGACCATGCTGCGCGACGAGGCCTTCCACTTCGTCCGCCTGGGCACCTTCCTTGAGCGCGCCGACAACACCGCCCGCCTGCTGGGCGTGCGCTCAGCGGGGGTCACCGCCGAAACCCGCGTGGTGCCCGCTTGCGACCAGTTGCACTGGGCGGCGGTGCTGAAATCGGTGTCGGCCTACAAATCCTATCGGGCGCTGACGCGCGAGGATGTCTCGCCCGCCGGCGTGGCCGAAATGCTGATCATGAACGCCGACATGCCGCGGTCGCTGCATTCCTGCCTGGATGCGGTCGCCGCCATCCTGGACCGCATTTCGCCCACGGCGGAATGCACCCGGATGGCGGGCGCCGCCCATGCGCGGCTGCATTACGGCCGCATCGAGGAGTTGCTGGCCGACGGCCTGGACGCCTTCGTCGGCCGGTTCATCGCCGACAACAACGCCCTGGGGACGGAAATCCACGCCGACTTCCTGATGCTGCCCTGAGGTCGCCCATGCTGCTGGCCATCGATCACCGGACGCAGTACGCCACCGACGCGCCATCGTCCCAGTCCGTCCAGTATCTTCGGCTGACCCCGCGCGACGACCACGGCCAGCGCACCCTGCGCTGGCGGCTGGACGCGCCGGGACAGGCGACGCGGTGGCGCGATGCCTTCGGCAACGTGGTCCATTGCGTGGTGCGCCACGACCCCCGCACCGCGACGGTCATCCGCGTCAATGGCGAGGTTGACACCGAGGAAACCCACGGCATCGTGCCCCTGGACGAAGGGGGCCTGCCGGCCGCCGTCTTTCTCCGCGCGACGCCGCTGACCGCCGCCGATCAGGCCATCCGGGATTTCGCCGCCCCGGCGGAACGGCTGCGGGCCAAGGGGGATTTGGCGGCACTCCATGCGCTGATGGCCGACATTCACGCGAGCATCGACTATCAGCCCGGCGAAACCGGCGTGGAGACCCCGGCCGCCCAGGTCCTGGCCCAAGGCCGGGGCGTGTGCCAGGACCATGCCCACCTGTTCATCGCCTGCTGCCGCGCCTGGGGCGTGCCGGCCCGTTACGTCAGCGGCTATCTGCACACCGACGCCCAGGACGGCCGCCATCTGGCAACCCATGCCTGGGCCGAGGCGCTGGTGGACCATCTGGGCTGGGTCAGCTTCGACCCCAGCAACCGGCAGAGCGCTACGCCCGCCTATGTGCGCCTGGCGGTCGCCTTGGACTACCAGGGCGCCGCACCGGTGCGCGGCGTGCGCAAGGGCGGCGGGCGCGAAGACATGAACGTAAGCGTGCAGGTCGCCCGGCTGGGCGGCCAATAACACCGAACCCCGGTGAGGAAAACTCATCGGGATTTGGTCTAGCCCAAGGGGCCGCGCGGCGCTTGAGGGCGGCGTTGATCGGTGCCGATCAGTGCGATCCGGTATAAAGGGGGGAACCGATGACCTATTGCGTGGCGATGTCCTTGGACCAGGGTCTGGTTCTGGCCTCGGATTCTCGAACCAATGCCGGGGTGGATCACATCTCGACCTTTCGCAAGATGCGCATCTGGCATCAGGACGGCGAGCGGGCGGTCGTGCTGATGAGCGCGGGCAACCTTGCCATCACCCAGGCGGTGGTGGCCGTGCTCGACCAGCACGTGCGGTCGGAAAATCCGCACCGCTCGCTGATGCTGAGGGACTCGCTGTACGATTGCGCCATCCTGGTGGGACAGGCGGTGCGCGAGGTGCACGCCCGCGACGCCAAGGCGCTGAAGGAGAACGGGCTGGATTTCAATGTCTCGCTGATCCTGGGCGGCCAGATCAGGGGCGAGGCGCCGCGCCTCTTCCTGATCTACGCGGCCGGCAACTTCATCGAGGCGACGCCCGAGACGCCTTATTTCCAGATCGGCGAAAGCAAGTACGGCAAGCCGGTGATCGATCGCGTGGTCAAGCCCGGCACCGACCTGACCCAGGCTGCCAAATGCGCCCTCTTGTCCCTTGATTCGACAATACGTTCCAATGTCACCGTCGGCCTGCCCATCGACCTTTTGCTGTACCGCCGCGACAGCTTCGCGGTGGACAACCATCAGGTCATCCACGAGCACGACCCCTATTTCGAAGACATCCGCAACCGCTGGGGCCAGGGATTGAACAGCCTGTTCCAGGTGATCCCCGATCCGCCCTGGGCCGTCAAGTAGGGGCGGACCACCCGCAGGCCACCGGGTTGGGGCACGCTTCGCGCTCCACCTGGATGGTCGCGTGGATCCGGCCGAAGCGGGCCGCCAGCGCCGCCTGCAGGCCGTGCAGAACGGCGTCGTGATCGGCCTCGGCGGCGATGCTGGCATGCAGCGTCACCAGCGGCTGTTCCGGCGTCAGCATCCACAGATGGACGTGATGAATGCCGCAAACGCCGGGCACGGCCCGGACCAGGCCATCCTTGAGCGCCTCGACATCCACATTGACGGGCGCCCCTTCCATCAGCACGTGCCACGAGCGCGCCAGCAGCATCCAAGCGCTTTTCAGCACCAACGCCGCCACCAGCACCGACAGGATGGGATCGATGGGCGTCCAGCCGGTGTACAGGATCACCACCGCCGCCACGATGGCGGCGACCGATCCCAGCAGATCGCCCAGCACATGCAGCGCGGCCCCACGCATGTTCAGGTTCTCGCGGTCGCCGCCATGCAGGATGGCAAAGGCGGCCACATTGACCGCCAGCCCCAGCGCCGCGACCGCCAGCATGGTGCCCCCCATCACCGGCACGGGCGCGAACAGGCGCTGCGCGGCCTCGATGACGATCCAGACGGCGATCGCCACCAGGGCGGCGCCGTTCAGGAAGGCGGCCAGAACCTGAAAGCGATGCTGTCCATAGGAATGCATGGCGGTTTCCGGCCGGCGGCTGGCGCGAAAGGCGGCCAGCGACAGCGCCAGGGCGGCGGCGTCGGTCAGCATGTGGCCGGCATCGGCCAAAAGCGCCAGCGAACCCGAAACGACGCCGCCCGCCACCTCGGCCAACATGAAGCCGCCGGTCAGCAGCAAGGCCACCAGCACCCGGCGTTCGTTGCCGTGATGATGGTGATGATGGTGTCCATGCTCATGGCCGTGATCAGGCCCATGGTCATGGCCGTGCGAGCGCTGATCGTGGGCCATTCAGAACCGTCCCAGCAGGGCATTGGCCGCCAGACGCAGCGGCATGGGACGCGGCCGCGACACCGCGCCGTCGAAGGCATCCCATCCGGCGCGCTCCAGCGTGCGCAGATGGGCGTTGGCCAGCGTTGCGGGCAGAAGGGCGGGCAGCGCCGCGCGCGCGGGCTTGTGGGCGCGCGCCTGGACAAGCGTCAACCGCGCTTGACGGGCCTGTTCGGCCACGGCCTGGACCAGCGCCTGCTTGGGCGCCTGGCCGGCCAGCACGGCATCGTGCGACGTTCCTGTCTGGGCCAGCACATCATGGGGCAGCGTCAGCCAGCCCTGGGCCAGATGCGCCGGCAGGGCGCGCAACAGGCCGATGGTGGCCCATGCCTGCCCGACCAGCCGGGCCGCCGCGCGGCTGGCTTCGTCCCTGGCGCCAAGCGCCAAGGCCGCCAGTTCGGCAAGACTGCCGGCCGATTGCGCGGCGTAGATGGCAAGCTCGGCCTGGGTGGCGAACGGCGCCACCAGCAGATCCTGCTCGCGCGCGGTCAGCATCTGGTCGAACAGGGCCACCGGCAGACCGCCGTCGCGGACCAGCGCCAGCAGGGGGGCGGCGACCGGATGGCGCGCCGCCTCCTCGTCGCGGTCGCCGCCGACCACGTCGCGCCACCATTGCAGCCGGATCATGCCGGCCATGGCCTCGTGCACGTTCTCTCGCACCCGGGCGATTTCCAGATTGAAGGCATAGAGCGTCAGCAGCGCCTCGCGCCCCGGCATGGGGGCGAACAGGGCGGTGACGAACCGGTCGCGGTCGTGGCGGCGGACCTCTTGGGCGGCGGCGGACAAAGTGTGGTCGGAAGGCATGGACTGGCGAATCCCCTGTACCGGCGCGGCGCCGGCGTGGCATATATAGACGCTTTCCAGCGCCGCACCAATGGGAGGTCCCCTTGCCCCGGGCCGCCGTTGTCGCCATGCCGAGCAATGCGTCCAAAACCGCCGCCGAGGAGAATTTTCCGGTGGCGTCCCTGCTCTTGCCCGCCGCGACCCGCGCCCGGGTGATGGCCTTCTACCATTTCGCCCGCACCGCCGACGACATCGCCGACGACCCGCGCCTGTCGGCCGAGGGCAAGATATTGCGGCTGGACGCGCTGGAGGAAACCCTGGCCGGCCGGCACGAGGCCAACGACTACACCCAGGCCGCCCAGGCGCTGCGCGACGCGGTCGGCGGCGACGACATCCTGCTGGGCCATGCCGGGCAATTGTTGCAGGCGTTTCGTCGCGACGCGGTGGTGGATCATTGCCGCGACTGGGGCGACCTGATGCTGTACTGCCGCTTTTCCGCGGCACCGGTGGGGCGCTTCCTGCTGGCCCTGCACGGCGAGGAGGCCGACACCTTCGGCCCCAGCGATTCGCTGTGCGCCGCCTTGCAGGTGCTGAACCACCTGCAGGATTGCGCCGACGATCTCGTCAGCCTGGGTCGCGTCTACATCCCGCGCGACTGGCTGCGCAGCCACGGCCTGACCCACGACGTGCTGGCCGAGGAAACCACGCCGCCGCCCTTGCGTCAGGTCTTCGACCTGGCGCTGGACCATGTGGACGGCCTTCTGGAACTGGCCCGCCCCCTGCCCCGCCGCATCCACAACCGCCGCCTGCGGTTGCAGGCGGCCATCACCCTGGTGGTGGCGGAACGCCTGTCGGCGCGGCTGCGGCGCCAGGACCCGTTGGCGCGCAAGGTCGCCCTGTCGCCGCTGGATTATGCCGGCGCGGTGATCGCCGGCCTGTGGCGCGGATGCCGGGGATGAGCGCTTCCTCGTCGTTCTACTGGGCCATGCGACTGCTGCCCCGGGCCAATCGTCAGGCCATGTTCGCACTCTACGGCTATTGCCGCATGCTGGACGACATCGCCGACGGCGACGCCAGCGCCGATAGCCGCCGCGCCCGGCTGGCGGTGGTGCGCGGCGCCGTCGCCGCCCTGTTCGAGACCGGCATCGCCCTGGACCCCACCCTGGCCGCGCTGGCGCCCGCCATCCGCCGCTACGCCCTGCCGCGCACCGAACTGGAAGCGCTGATCGACGGCATGGAAAGCGATGTCAACGGACCATTGACGGCGCCATCCATGGCGGATTTGCGCCTTTATTGCCGCCGGGTTGCCGGATCGGTGGGCATGCTGGCCGTGCGCATCTTCGAACGCCCCGAGGCCGAGCATTTGGCGGTGGTGCTGGGCGAGGCGCTGCAATTGACCAACATCCTGCGCGACCTGGCCGAGGACGCGCGGCTGGGCCGGCTCTACCTGCCGGCCGAGGCGCTGCATGCGGCGGGCATCGCAATCCACACCCCGCACGCCGTGCTCAGCCACCCGTCCCTCCCGGCCGCTTGCGCCGTGGTCGCCCGATGGGCGGAGGAGGATTTTCGCGAGGCCGAAGCCGAATTGCGCCGGCTGGGCC
>JAFAAW010000053.1 GCA_023426365.1 Pseudomonadota bacterium | reverse complement strand
CCGCCAGGACCAAGGAAGAACTCTGGACTGCAATCGCTCACGGCATCGATCTTCTCACGGAGACAGACTGCCAGAACTATTTTGCTGCTGCAGGATATGACCGCGATTGAACGGAAAGTGCTCTAGTTTCGGGTCATGGCCCGGCGTGCCCGGCCCTCCACATCTTCCCGGCGACATTGTGCCGGACGACGCCGCGTGGACGGGCGGATCACACCCGGGCATGACGTCGGCCTGTGGTGACGGAAGGCAGGAAAGCCATCGATGTCGGCGCACGCCTGGGGCATCAACAACCTCCGCAGACATGCCCAACAAGAAAGAGGGCGCGAACCGGCCGGTCCGCGCCCCCCCTTTTCCCGTGACCGGACGATCAGCCGACGATGTGGTAGCCGCCGTCCACGAACAGCGTGGTGCCGGTAACCGACTGGGCCAGATCGCTGACCAGATAGGCGGCGAACGAACCGCAATCGTCGATGGTCGCCAGTTGGTGGGTCGGCGCACGCGCGGCGGCGGCTTCCATCAGCTCGTCGAAGCGGTCGATGCCCGAGGCGGCGCGGGTCTTGAGCGGGCCGGGCGACAGCGCCACCACGCGGATGCCCTTTTCACCCAGTTCGGCGGCCATGTACTTGGTGGTGGCCTCCAGCGCGGCCTTGACCGGCCCCATGACGTTGTAATGCTCGACCACCTTGCGGCCGCCATAGAACGAAATGGTCATCAGGCAGCCGCCATCCGTCATCAGCGGCTCGGCCAGCCTGGCCATGCGCACGAAGGAATGGCACGACACGTCCATGGCCAGCATGAAGCCGTCGCGCGAGCAATCGACCACGCGGCCATGCAGGTCCTCGCGGTTGGCGAAGGCGATCGAGTGGATGACGAAATCCAGCTTGCCCCACGTCTTCTCGATCTCGGCGAACACCGCCTCCATTTCGCCCTCGTTGCGGACGTCCATCGGCATGATGATGGAGGCGTCCAACCCTTCGGCCAGGGGACGCACCCACTTTTCCGCCTTGTCGTTCAGATAGGTGACCGCCAGCTCGGCGCCATAGGCGCGGCAATGCTTGGCGCAGCCATAGGCGATGCTCTGGTCGTTGGCGATACCGACGACCAGACCCTTCTTGCCGGTCAGGTCCAGGGTCTTGACCAGCTGATACGGCTTTTGCATGGCGTCCATGATGTTCCTTTCGGGTGTAAGGCCGTGCTGCAATGCAACATACCCCTGTCCCCCCCCTACCTCAAGGGGGGCGCCCGCCTTTGTGGTGGTTTTAGCCGAACGGTCATAAGGAAAGTGTGGTTTTGCGCCCCCTTGACGGCGCGGCGGCGGCGGCGCTATGAGTGAAAGACGTGGTGATTTGACCGACCGGCTTGCGGCCACGTTAAAAATAAGCGCTAAAGAGGTTCCGAGCTTGGCATGATCCAAGCCCCGACCCCCGCCCCGGTCGGGGTATTTTCGTCTGCCAGGAAAGGGGCCGCGTCATGACAAAGAACACTCCCACCGACCGCAAGCTGCGCCTGCGCACCCGCCAGGTGCGTTCGGGACTGGCGCGCACCGGGTTTTCCGAGACGGCCGAAGCCATCTTCATGAACTCGGGCTATGTCTACGGCAGCGCCGAGGAGGCCGAGGAAAGCTTCGACGGCACCCGCGACCGCATGGTCTATTCCCGTTTCAAGAACCCCACCGTGGCGGTGTTCGAGGAACGGCTGGCCGCGCTGGAGGGCGCCGAGGCCTGCCGCGCCACCGCGTCGGGCATGGCCGCCGTGCACGCCGCCCTGATCTGTCAGCTTCGGTCGGGCGACCGCGTGGTGGCGCCGCGCGCCCTGTTCGGGTCGTGCACGTGGATCATCGGCGAGTTGCTGCCGCGCTTCGGGATCACGGTGGAATTCATCGACGGCACCGACCCCGCCCAGTGGGAGCGCGCGCTTTCGGTGCCGACCCAGGCGGTGTTCCTGGAGACCCCGTCCAACCCCACCCTGGAAATCGTCGATCTGGCCCGCGTCGCCGACCTGACCCACAAGGCCGGCGGCCGGTTGGTGGTGGACAACGTGTTCGCCACCCCCGTCTTCCAGGCGCCGCTGTCGCTGGGGGCGGACGTCGTGGTCTATTCCGCCACCAAGCATATCGACGGCCAGGGCCGCTGCCTGGGCGGCGCCGTGCTGGGATCGGCCGAATTCTGCAACGACGTGCTCGGGCCGTATCTGCGCCATACCGGCCCGGCCATGTCGCCGTTCAATGCCTGGGTGCTGCTGAAGGGCCTGGAAACGCTGGACCTGCGGGTCGAGCGCCACGCCGCCAACGCGCTCAAGATCGCCCGCTTCCTGGAAGGCCGGCCCGAGGTGGCGCGCGTGCTCTATCCCGGCCTGGAAAGCCACCCCCAGCACGCCCTGGCCAAGAGCCAGATGTGCGGCTATGGCGGCGTGGTCGCGTTCGAGCTGAAGGGCGGCAAGCCGGCGGCCTACGGCCTGCTGAACGGGCTTGAGGTGATCGACATCTCGAACAATCTGGGCGACGCCAAGAGCCTGGCCTGTCACCCCTGGACCACCACCCATCAGCGCCTGACGCCCGAGGACAAGCAGGCCCAGGGCATCACCGAGGGGCTTTTGCGCCTGTCGGTCGGCCTGGAAGACGCCGACGACCTGATCGACGACCTGCGGCTGGCGCTGGAATCCGTCTGAAAGCGGTCTAATATGATCCCGGCGGCGACATGCGCGCCGGGATCGTTTTCAGGTCAGGACCCTTGCCCATGTACACCCAGACCACGCGCGGCATCACCGTGACGGTCCAGCCCATCTTCCTCGACGACCAGTCCTCGCCGGCCGAGGGGCATTATGTCTGGGCCTACCGCGTGCGCATCCAGAACAACAGCGACGACACGGTGCAACTGATGCGCCGCCACTGGAAAATCACCGACGCCATGGGCCGCATGCAGGAGGTCCAAGGCGCCGGCGTGGTGGGCGAACAGCCGGTGCTGGAACCCGGCGAGACGTTCGAATACACCAGCGGCACCCCGCTGCCGACGCCGTCGGGCATCATGATGGGCAGCTATCAGATGGAAACCGACGACGGCGAGACCTTCGACGTCGCCATCCCGGCATTCTCCCTGGATAGCCCACACGAGGTGCATCGGCTCAATTAGCCACCTTGCATTACCACGGCCCGATCGCCAAATGCCATTGGCGATAGACCATGGGGGCGATTGCCCCAGGATCACCAAATCCCAGGGATTTCCATGAGCGACCAGATCACCTTGCCTGCCGAACTGCGCCACGCCGCCGATCCCCATCGCCCCAGCCGGGCCGAGGCCGAAGCCGCCGTCCGCGTCCTGCTGCGCTGGGCCGGCGACGACCCCGACCGCGAGGGATTGGTGGGCACGCCCGAGCGCGTGGTCCGCGCCTACGAGGAATTCTTCGCCGGCTATTCCCAGGACCCGGTGGACATCCTGCAGCGCACGTTCGAGGAAACCGACGGCTACGACGAGATGGTGGTGCTGCGCGACATCCGCCTGGAAAGCCATTGCGAGCACCACATGGTGCCGATCATCGGCAAGGCCCACGTGGCCTATCTGCCCGACCGCCGGGTGGTCGGCATCTCCAAGCTGGCCCGGGTGGTCGAGGTGTTCGCCAAGCGCCTGCAGATCCAGGAAAAGCTGACCAGCCAGATCGCCAACACCATCAACGAGGTGCTGCAGCCCAAGGGCGTCGCCGTGGTGATCGAGGCGGCGCACGAATGCATGACCACCCGCGGCATCCACAAGCCGGGGGTGACCATGGTGACCAGCCGCATGCTGGGCGCCTTCCGCACCAATCCGGCCACCCGGCGCGAATTCATGGCGCTGATCCAGGGCCGCAGCGACGGCCTGTCCAACGCCTAGACCAACCGCATCCCGGCCGCCATGGCGGCCTGCCGCGCCGCCGCCACCTCGTCCGCCGAGGGGCGGCGGTTCAGTTTGGGCGCACGGGACGCGCGGTGGAGCGGCCGGTAATCGTCCAGCACCTGAACGGCGGTGCCGGGCGGCAACGCCTTGAAGACGGCGGCGCTGCCGCCCAGGTCGTTGGGCAACACCAGATGGCGCACCAGCAATCCGCGCCGTGCCCGCCCCCTTTCGTCCAGGCACAGCGGCCCGACCTGACGCAGCATGTCGGCCGCCGCCCGGGCCGCCACCCGCGGGTAGTCGCCCACCCCGGCGCAGACGCGCGCCGCCGTACCTTCGCCGTGCTTGAAGTCCAGAACGTACAGATCGATCACGCCGTCCAGCAGGGCCAGGGTCTCGGGGCTGTCGTACCCGCCGCTGGCCCAGGCCAGCGGCAGGCAGAAGCCACGCCCGGCCGCCCGGGCCAGGGCATCCAGAATCTGGGCGGGAACATGACTGGGACTGGACAGCACCACCATGCGGCATCCCCACCCCTGTGCCGCCAGCAGATGGCCGGCCAGGGCGTCGCCATCCACCGGCTGGCCCTGCCCGTCCCAACTGGCGGGCGCCGTGGAGCAGCCCAGACAGCGCAGGTTGCAGCCGGCGAACAGGATGTCGGCGGTACCGTCCAGCAGGCCGCCGGCCACCGCTTCGACCGCGGCCACCCGCGCCTCGGCTCCGATCCGGCAGGTGGCGCGCCGGATGCCCGCGGTGCGGTCAGCGCCGCAGCGCCGCGCGCACAGGGTGCAGGCGGCCAGCCGAGCCAGCGCCGCCGCCGCCCGGCGGCGCAAGGTTTCGTCGGCATCGGGGGCAAGATAGGCGGCGGACCACATGGCGCCATCATAGCCCCGCCATGATTTGCTGGACAGTGCGCGCCAAGCGCGCCAATAGTCCTGTCGCAACCAGGGGACTTTAGGGCGTGATCGACTTCCGGCCGGTCATTTTCATCAACGGCATCCTGCTGATCATCCTGGCCGCCGCCATGGGTGTCCCGGCGTTGGTCGATGCCGTTTCGGGTGATTCCGACTGGCGCGTGTTTGCCATCTCGGCCCTGGTCAGCCTGTTCATCGGCGGCGGGATGGCGCTGGGCGCGCGCCCGGCCGAACCGCAACCGCTGACCATCCGCCAGGCGTTCCTGCTGACCGCCACCGCCTGGTACCTGCTGTCGATCTTCGCCGCCCTGCCCTTCATCTTTTCCGAACTGAACCTGTCGCTGGCCGACAGCTTCTTCGAGGCGGCCAGCGGCTTCACCACCACCGGCTCGACGGTGATCGTCGGGCTGGACCACGCGCCCAAGGGCATCTTGCTGTGGCGCGGGTTGCTGGTGTGGCTGGGCGGCATCGGCATCATCGTGCTGGCGGTGGCGATCATGCCCATCCTGCGCATCGGCGGCATGCAGCTTTTCAAGATGGAAAGCTCGGACCGCAGCGACAAGGTCAAGCCACGCATCGCCCAGGTGGCGAGCGCCATCATCATGGTCTACGTCATCTTCACCGTGCTGATCGCCATCGCGCTGTGGCTGACCGGCATGACGGTGTTCGAGGCCATCTGCCATTCCTTCTCCGTGCTTGGCACCGGCGGTTTCTCCACTTCGGACCAGTCCATGGCGAAATGGGGCGCCGCCACCCATTGGGTGGCGATCGTGGGCATGCTGCTGGGCGGCATGCCGTTCGCGCTGTTCGTCACGCCGTGGAAGCACAATCGCTGGCCGTTCCTGCACGACAGCCAGGTCCGCTGGTTCCTGAACTTCGTCGGCTTCTTCTCGCTGCTGCTGGCGTTCTGGCAATGGGCGGTGAACGACATGGAGGCGGGCGAGGCGCTGACCCACGCCACCTTCAACGTGATCAGCGTGGTGACCACCTCCGGCTTCGCCTCGTCCGACTACAATTCCTGGGGCGGCTTTCCCCAGGTGGTTTTCTTCATCCTGATCTTCATCGGCGGCTGCACCGGCTCGACCTCGGGCGGGGTCAAGATCTATCGCTGGGAGGTGCTGTTCAAGCTGGCCGCCGTGCACATCAAGCGCCTGCTGCACCCGCACGGCATCTTCGTGGTTGATTTCAACCGCCGCCCCATCCCCCAGAACATCCTGGATTCGGTGCTGGGCTTCGTCGCCGTGTTCTTCCTGACCTTCGCCCTGTTCGCGCTGATCCTGACGGTGGCGGGCATGGACCTGATCAGCGCCATCAGCGGCTCGGCCCAGGCGCTGGCCAATGTGGGGCCGGGCCTGGGGCCGATCATCGGACCGGCCGGCAATTACCAGAACGTCCCCGAACTGGCCAAATGGATCATGGCGTTCGAGATGATCCTGGGCCGGCTGGAACTGTTCACGGTGATCGTGCTGTTCACCCGCTCGTTCTGGCGGGAGTGAGGGCGATGATCGATCTTCGTCCCGTCCTGCAGATCGTCGGTCTGGTCCTGGGCCTGCTGGCGGCCTCGATGGCGGTGCCTGCGCTGATCGACCTGATCGCCGGCGACCCGGAATGGCAGGTGTTCCTGATTTCCGCCTTCATCACCGGCGCCGTCGGATCGGGGCTGATGCTGGGCGCGCAAAGCGATTTCCAGTCGCTGACCGTGCGCCAGACCTATGTGGCCACCGCGCTGGGCTGGATCGCGCCCTGCATGTTCGCCGCGCTGCCCATGATGCTGGGGCCGGCGGATCTCACGCTGGTGGATGCCGTCTTCGAGGCCACCAGCGGGCTGACCACCACCGGGTCCACCGTGATCGACAAGCTGGAGACCATGCCGCCCGGCCTGCTGCTGTGGCGCGCCCAGTTGAACTGGATGGGCGGCATCGGCGTCATCGTCATCGCGGTGGCGGTCCTGCCCACGCTGAACATCGGCGGCATGCAGGTCTTCCGCATCCAGGGCAATACCGGCGGCGAGCGCGCGCTTCGCCGCTCCATGCGCATCGGCGGCACCATCCTGGGCGTCTATGTCAGCCTGACCGCCGCGCTGGCGCTGGCGCTCTGGCTGGCGGGCATGCCGCGCTTCGACGCCTTCATCCACGCCATGAGCACCATTTCCACCGGCGGCTTCGGCACCAGCGACGCATCCATCGGCGCGTTCAACAACGGCCTGATCGACCTGATCGCCTGTATCGGCATGGTGCTGGGCGGCATTCCCTATCTGTTGTTCCCGCAACTGGCGCGCGGGCGCTGGCGGGTGGTGCTGGGCGACCAGCAGGTGCGGTGGTATCTGGGCCTTTTGGCGGCCGCTTCGCTGGCGGTGGTGGTGTGGCTGATGATCGCGCGCGGCTTCTCGCCCTTGGCCGCCATCCATCACGGCACCTTCACCGTGGTGTCGGTGATGACCGGGACCGGCCTTTACACCATCGATTACAGCGACTGGATCGGATTGCCAGCCGCCGTGCTGTTCTTCCTGACCTTCGTGGGCGGCTGCGCCGGCTCGGCCGCCGCCGGCATCAAGGTTTTCCGCCTGAACCTTTTGTTCGCCAACGCCCGCGTCCAGTTGCACCAATTGCTGCGCCCGCACGTGGTCGATATCGCCACTTTCAACAAGAAGCCCATTTCCCAGGAAATCATGCAGTCGGTGATGGGCTTCCTGTTCGTCTACGTGCTGGCCTTCGCGGTGCTGTCCATGCTGCTGGGCTTCCTGGGGCTGGATTTCCTGACCGCGCTGTCCGGCGCGGCGGCGGCCATTTCCAACCTGGGGCCGGGCCTGGGCACCACCATCGGCCCGGACACCACCTTCGCCCCCCTGCCCGACGCGGCCAAGCTGCTGCTGGCCGCCGGCATGCTGTTCGGCCGCCTCGAGATGTTCGTGCTGCTGGTACTCTTCCTGCCCAATTTCTGGAAGGAATGACCCCTCAGCGCCGGGCGTCCACACTCCACGGTCCGGGACCGGCGGCGGCGATGAACAGGAAGACGAAGCAATAAAGCGCCGCCAGCTCGCCACCATTCAGGATGGGAAAGAAACCGCGCGGGGCATGGGCCATGAAATAGGCCACCGCCATCTCGCCCGCCAGCAGGAAGGCCACCGGGCGGGTAAACAGCCCCAGCGCCAGGGCCACCCCGCCCACCAGTTCCAGGATGCCGGCCAGCCCCATCAGCGACATCAGTTGCAGGCCGTCGAACATCGGCACATGGGGAAAGGCGAACAGTTTGGCGGTGCCGTGCTGCAGGAACAACAGCGCCGCCGCCACCCGCATCACGCTGAGCAGACGGGGCGCCCAGAACACCTGGACCTGGGAAAGCTGCATGACCGGGACCCTTTCGTGGCCGCGCTCCCTGAACATGGGAACGCGCCCGGCCCCGCCTCAAGCCCCCGGCGCCGGCCTAATCGGCCTGTTCGGGGCGGTATTCGGTGACGATCCAGGTGCCGTCCTTGGCCTGACAGGCGGTGACGTCGCGCATCACCTGCTCCTCGCCCATGGTCACGTCCTGCTTGAGCGTGCGGCAGGGCCGTCCCGAACGGTCGGAATACGGACCGCCCAGCGGGGTGACCGATCCCCGGCTGCCCTTTTCCGTGGACCACGAGACCGGCTTGCCGTCCTCGGCCGCGCTGATGGTGGCGCGGGCGTGCTTTTCCTCGGCCGGCGGGTCCATGGTGGTGCCGATGGCCAGGCCGATCACGGCGCCGCCCAGCGCGCCCACCCAGGTGCCTTGAGTGGCGGTGGCGGCGACCGCGCGGCCGATGCCGGCGCCCAGGGCGGCACCGCCGGCGGTACCGTAGATCTGGCCCTTGGTCGGGCCGGACGACGAACAGCCGGCCACGACCATCGCCATGGCCATCACGGCGGCACCCTTGCGCAGCATATCCCCCTCCTCGCGAAACAGATGGGGGATCATAGCCGAAAGGGTGGGCGCCGTCACCGCCCGGCGACGGTCAGCCCATCGACCCGCACGGTCGGGCAATCGACGCCATAGCGAAACACCAGATCGTTGGCGGGTGCCATGTTGCGCAGCATGTCGCGCAGATTGCCGGCGATGGTGACTTCCGACACCGGATAGGCGATCTCGCCGCCCTCGATCCAGAAGCCGGCCGCCCCGCGCGAATAGTCGCCGGTCACCATGTTGACGCCCTGACCGAACAGGTCGGTGACATAGAAGCCCGACACGATGTCGCCCACCATTTCGGCCACCGTCACCGGCCCCGGTTCCAGATACAGGTTGCTGGCCGACGGGCTGGGCGGCGAGGCGGTGCCGCGGCTGGCGTGGCCGGTGCTTTTCATGCCCAACTGGCGGGCCGAGCGGCAATCCAGCAGCCAGGTGGTCAGGATGCCGTCCTCCACCACCGCCATCTTGCGGGTGACCACGCCTTCGCCGTCGCAGGGACGCGAGCGCAGGCCGCGCCGGCGGTGCGGGTCGTCGATGACGCGGATTCCCGGCGCGCACACCCGCTTGCCCAGGCAATCCTTGAGAAAGGTGGTGCCGCGCGCCACCCCGGCGCCGTTGATGGCGCCCGACAGGCTGCCCAGCAGGCCGCGGCTGACGCGTGGATCGAACACCACCGGCACCTGACAGGTCTTGACCTTGCGCGCGCCCAGCCGGCGCACGGCGCGGCGGCCCGCTTCGTGGCCCACGTCCTCGGGGCTGCGCAGATCGGCCATGTGCACGGCCGAGGTATAATCGTAGTCGCGTTCCATGCCGGTGGCGCCCTCACCCGCCAGCACCGAGGCCGACAGCGACCCCGACGTGACCGCATAGGCATGGGAAAAGCCGTTCGAGGCGACGAACGCCACCGACGACCGCCCCCAGCCGGCATCGGCGCCTTCGGAATTGGTCACCCCGCCGACCGAACGCGCGGCATCCTCGGCCCGCTTGCACAGGTCCAGCAGATGCTCGGCCGAGGGTTCCGCGGTGTCGCAGGTGTCCAGGTCGGGAAAGCTGGTGGCCAGTTCCGCCGGATCGGCCAGCCCGGCATAGGGGTCCTCGGGCACGGTGCGGGCCATGGCGATGGCGCGTTCCACCAATTCCTCCAGCGCGCTGGCCGAGCGGTCGGACGACGACACCATGGCCTGACGGCGGCCCAGCAGGACCCGCAGGCCCACGTCGCCGCCCTCGGACCGTTCCAGCCGCTCCAGCTTGCCCAGGCGCCAGCCCACCGACACCGAAACCGAATCCAGCAGCACCGCATCGGCGGCGTCGGCCCCCGCCGACTGCGCTTTCGCCACCAGGCCTTCAAGCAGGGCAAGCGTGTCGGACATCAGAAACCTCCGTGCAGGGCCATCCATGTGGATGAGACGAAATAGGGATGCGGTGGAGAAGCGGCAACCATCGGCATGGCGCCATCCGCAACGCTAACACGGTGCCCGCCGCCAGGGAACCCGGCCCGTTGGAGGCAGGCTTGGACGCCGCCGGCCGGCGCCACGACCAAAGTCGCACCGGCCCCGCCGACCCTGGCCGGCCGCCCGGGCCATGCCCATATGTGCGCCAAGAGGGGAGGTTCCATGCACCAACGCGCCGAAACACCCTATCCCCGTCCGGCCACCGCCGCCCCCCTGGCCGGATGGCTGCTGCTGACCGCCGCCATGGTGGCGGTGATGGTGGCGCTGGGCGGCCTGACCCGGCTGACCGGGTCGGGGCTGTCCATGGTGGAATGGAACCCCCATCACCTGCTGCCGCCGCTGACCCGGGCGGAATGGGAGCAGGCATTCGCCCTGTACCGCCAGTCGCCGGAATACCGCCTGGTCAATGCGGGCATGGATCTGTCCGGCTTCCAGGGCATTTTCTGGCTGGAATACATCCACCGCCTGTGGGGGCGGCTGATCGGGCTGGTCTTCGCCCTGCCGCTGGCGCTGTTCGTGGCCCGCCGCATGGTGCCGCGCCCGCTGGCGCTCAGGCTGGCGGCGATCCTGGCCCTGGGCGCGCTGCAAGGGGTGGCGGGCTGGTTCATGGTGGCCAGCGGCCTGAGCGAGAACCCCCAGGTCAGCCATTTCCGGCTGGCGGTGCATCTGGTCCTGGCGGTGATCATTCTGGCGCTGCTGCTGTGGATGGCGTTGGACCTGACCGCGCCGCCGCCGCCGGCCGCGCGCGACGCCGCCGCCGCCCGCCGGCTGATCGGCGCGCTGATGGCGCTGGCGCTGGCGGTGATCACCTGGGGCGCCTTCGTCGCCGGATTGCATGCCGGCCGGCTGCACAACACCTTTCCGCTGATGGACGGCTATCTGTTCCCGCCCGGCGGGCTGGCGCTGCGACCGCTGTGGCTGAACGCGCTGGAAAACCCGTCCGCCGTGCAATACGTCCACCGGGTGCTGGCCCTGACCCTGGTGGCGGCGGCCACGCTGGCGGCCGGTTGGGCCGCCTGCGCCCGGCTGCCCGCCGCCACCCGCCGCCGGATGGCGCTGGCGGCGCTGGCCGCATGGGCGCAGGCCGGGCTGGGAATCGCCACCCTGCTGACGGCGGTGCCGATCGGGCTGGCGGCCCTGCATCAGATGGGCGCGGTGGGGCTGTTCGCTCTGCTAGTATGGGCGCGGCACAGCGTGCGGAGCGGATGATGCGGATGTGGTTGGCGGGTGTGGTGGCGGGGTGGCTGGCGGTGACGGCCGGCGCCGCCGGGGCCGTGGAATTGCGCGGGCGCGCCGAACAGGGCGGTGTGGTGCAGGGGCAGGCCCGCCCGGGCGCCCAGGTGCGGCTGGACGGCCGCGCCGTGCCGGTGGATGCCGATGGCCGCTTCCTTTTGGGCTTTGGCCGCGACGCGGCCGAGCAGGCGGTGCTGGAGGTGGACGGCACGCGCCAGACCGTCGCCGTCGCCCGCCGCGCCTGGAAGGTCCAGCGCATCGATGGCCTGCCGCCCGCCAAGGTGACGCCGGACCCGGCCGAACTGGCCCGCATCAAGGCGGAAAACGAATTGGTGTCGGCGCGGCGCGGCGTGGTCACGCCGACCGCCCTGTTCCTGGCCGGACTGGCCAGCCCGGCCGACGGCCCCATCTCGGGCGTGTTCGGCAGCCAGCGCGTGCTGAACGGCGAAGCGCGCGCCCCCCATTCCGGCACCGACGTGGCCGCCCCCACCGGGGCGCCGGTGCGGGCGGTGGCCGACGGCGTGGTCACCCTGGCCCATCCCGGCATGTTCTTCACCGGCATCACCGTGATGGTCGATCACGGGCTGGGCCTGCAAAGCGTCTATGCCCACCTGTCGCGGCTGGACGTGAGCGAGGGCGAGCGCATCGCCAAGGGCCAGACCATCGGCGCCGTCGGCGCCTCGGGCCGCGCCACCGGCCCCCACCTGCATTGGGGGGTGAGCTGGCTGGACGTGCGGCTGGACCCCGAAACCGTCCTGGCCGTCCTCGGCGCTTCCTGACCCACCCCATACTTCAGGCCTAGCATTTCTGTGACGGCCGGCCGGCTTGGCCCGACCTCAGGCTTTCTGCGACCTCCGTCCATTTTCCCTCGGGTGGGAACCCCAGTCCCTGGGGAAAGGCGCCGTCACAGTAATTAACAATGTGTAAATATGCACATGCAGGGGCAAATTGACCCCACAAGGAAAAGGGAGAATCATTCCAGGAAAGGCAGTAAGGGGAGGCAAACATGAGAGCTTGCCAACTGAATGACGCCGCCGCGCACGGAAAGCGCTGCACGCTTTGCCGCTATTGGTTCGGCCGCTGTTGCCACGCTCTGGCCCTGATGGAGGGCGACCACGCCGCCCCCGCCAACTGCTCGCATTTCATCACCGAGGCCGCCCCGCCCCTGCGCCTGTCCGAGGGCGCGCGATGGTAAGCGTCGCCCGCCTGCCCGACTTGCTGCGCGACGCGCTGGTCGCCTTGGCTCCCGCCCTGGCCCACTTGCTGACCGGATTGGTGGTCCTGGGCTGACGGGAGCGGACGAGACTCTGCCCATAACCGCCCCTGCGGGGGCCGCTCAGGCGCCCGCCCGGGCCTGTCGCCTTAGCCCCCTGACCGCTGTCAGAGCGCGAAACGGCTAAGCCGCCTCGGCCGTGCCGGCATGGCGCACGCCGTGCAGGAAGGTCTCCACATGGCGGCGCAGTTCCGCCGCCTGTCCCGACAATTCCCCGGCGGCCTGCAACACCTCGGTGGCGGTCGTCCCCGCGGTATGGGCGGCCAGACTGACCTCGACGATGTTGTGCGAGACTTCCTGGGTGCCGTTGGCGGCCTGCTCCACGTTGCGGGCGATCTCGTGGGTGGCCGCTGTCTGCTGCTCCACCGCCGCCGCCACCTCGGCCGAGGTATGGCTGATCTCGCGGATGATGCCGGCAATGGAGCCGATGGCGTCGGCCGCCTCGCGGGCCGATCCCTGCACCGCGCCGATCTGCGCGGTGATCTCGGCGGTGGCGCGGGCGGTCTGGGTCGCCAGGTTCTTCACTTCGGACGCCACCACGGCAAAGCCCTTGCCGGCCTCGCCGGCGCGCGCCGCCTCGATGGTGGCGTTCAGCGCCAGCAGATTGGTCTGCGCCGCGATGGCGCTGATCAGGTCCACCACCTCGCCGATGCGGCCGGCGGCGGCGGTCAGACCGGCGACAATCTCGCCCGAGCGCTGCGCCTCGCGCACGGCGGTCTCGGCGATGCGGGCCGAGGTGTCTACCTGACGGGCGATCTCGGCCTCGGTCACCGACAATTCCTCGGTGGCGGCGGCCACGGTCTGGACGTTGACCGCCGCCTGACCGGCGGCCGAGGCCACCGCCGAGGATTGCAGGCGGGTTTCCTCGGCAATGGCCGACATGGACTGGCTGGTGGCCTGCATCTGGGTGGCGGCGGCGGTGACCGACTTGGCCACCTCGGCGATCTGGATGTCGAATTCCGCGGCCAGCCGCTCGATCTCGCGCTGGCGATGCAGTTGCAGCTCCTGCTGGCGCATGCGCTCGGCGGCGGCATGCTCGGCCTTTTCCACGTGGTCGCGGAAAATCACCAGGCCGCGCGCCAGCTCGCCGATCTCGTCGGGCCGTTCGGTGTGGGCGATGGTGAAATTGTGCTCGTCATTGGTCAGCCGGCGGATGGCACCGGTGACCTCGCCCAGCGGTCCGGTGATCTGGCGGCCGATCAGGGTGGCGATCAGCCCGACCACCGCCAGGATGCCCAGGGCGGCCAGCCCGAACAGCACGGCGCGCTGGCGGAAGGCGGCGCCCACGTCGTCCACATAGATGCCCGAGCCGATCACCCAGCCCCACGGCGCGAAGCCGGCCACATAGGACAGCTTGTCCACCGGCACGTCCGAGCCGGGCTTGGGCCATTGGTAGGTGACGAAGCCGGCATTGTCGCCCGCCGCCTGCTGGTTCATGGCGCGGAACAGGTAAAGCCCGGTGGGGTCTTGCATGGCTTCCACGCTGGTGCCGACCAGCTTGGCGTTGGGATGGGCCAGCATGACCGAATCCGCATGGCGGTGAATCCACAGGTACTCGCTGCCGTCGTAGCGGATGGCGGCGATGGCGGCCAGCGCCTGGGCCTGGGCCTCCTCGCGGGTCAGGCTGCCCGCACTCTCGCGCTGCTGGTAATGGGCGACCAGGGTGCGCCCCAGATCGACGATGTGCCGCGTCTTGACCTCGCGGCCATCCAACAGGTCAGACCGCATCTGAAAGACGCTGAAGGCCACCACCGCCAGCGTGCCAAGCACGGCGGTAGCGACGATCAGCCAAAGCCGACCGCCAATGCGCATTGTTGATTCCTCCCCAGGCGAGCGTCGCTCTGCGGCAACTGTCTCGTGCAGGGGCGGAGTATCGCCAACTATCGCCGGTACGTCAACTTTAGGTTAAAACAATAACCAAAAGAAGTATGCCCGGCGCGCTTTTTGGCCGGCCGTCGGGCCGCCCCTAACCCTTGGCCTTGCGCAGCGCGGCCTCAAGCGCGTCGCAGACGGTGGCCAGCACCTTGACGCGGGCGAAGGGCTTGTTGTTGGCCTCCACCAGGGTCCAGGGCGCCAGCGAGGTCGAGGTCTTCTCGACCATGTCGTTCACCGCCTCCTCGTACAGCCCCCATTTCTCGCGATTACGCCAGTCCTCGTCGGTCAGCTTCCATTTCTTGTATTCGATTTCGCCGCGCTGCTTGAAGCGGGCCAATTGTTCTTCCGGCGTGATGTGCAGCCAGAACTTGCACAGCACCGTCCCGGCCTGGACAAGCTGCTCCTCGAAATCGGTAATCTCGCCATAGGCGCGGCGCCAGGCCTCCTCGCTGCAGAAGCCCTCGACCCGCTCGACCAGCACGCGGCCGTACCACGAGCGGTCGAAGATGGTGACGCGCCCCGACCGCGCCAGATGGCGCCAGAACCGCCACAGGTAATGCTGGGCGCGCTCCTCCTCGGTCGGCGCGGCGATGGGGATGACCTGATAATCGCGCGCATAAAGGGCGTTGGTCAGACGGCGGATGGTGCCGCCCTTGCCGGCGGCGTCCCAGCCCTCGAACACCAGCACGGTGGAAATGCCCTTTTCCTTGGCGCGGCGATGCAACTGCGACAGCCGCCCGCGGCATTCCTGCAGCGCGCGGGTGTAATCCTCGCCGCCCAGGCTGCGGGTCATGTCCAGCGACGACAGGATGGACGGCTGGTTGGCCAGGGCGGGGATCTTGGCCTTCTTGCTTGCCTTGGCCGGCGACTTCATCTCGGCGGCCACCTTGGCCGCCACCGCACGCGCGTCGAGATGGCGCACGATGGCGTTACGCACGGTGTTGAGCACCACCGAGGCGCGGTAGCGGGGATCGGCGCCCTCCACGATGTGCCATTGGGCATAGCCCTTGGAGGTCTTCATGATCAGGCGCTCGGCGGCGCCGATGAACTTGTCGTAGAGCTTGTAGTGCTTCCAGTCGGTGTCCGACACCTGCCACGCGGTCAGCGGGTCTTCCTCAAGCTTTTTCAGGCGCTTCTTCTGGGCCTTCTGCGACAGGTGCATCCAGAATTTGACGATCAGCGCGCCCTCGTCGGCCAGCGTCTTCTCGAAGCGGACGATGCGCGCCAGTTCCTCGTCCATCTCGGCCGGGGCGATCTCGCCATGGGCGCGGGCCAGGAAGGGGCGATGGTACCATGACGACAGGAACAGGCCGATCCTGCCCTTGGCCGGCAGGTCGCGCCAGAAGCGCCAGTATTGGGGGCGTTCGCGCTCCTCGTCCGACGGCGGGCCATAGGCGCGGGTGGAAATCCAGCGCGGGTCCATCCACTCGTTGAGCAGGTTGATGGATTCGTTCTTGCCGGCGCCGTCCACGCCGGCGAAGACGATGATGACCGGAAAATCGGCGGCGCGCAGCCGTTGTTGCAGCGCCAGAAGCTCGGTCCTGAGCTGCGGCGCCATGCGGTCGAATTCTTCGCGCTCGACCTTGCGGCCCAATTCGGCGGCCTCGAACATGACGTCTCCCCCCCTGTCTGTCCGTCACCCCAAGACGCTAAGCGTTTCCCCCGGCGCCCTCAAGGGGTGAACTGGTCGATCAGGACGGCAAGCCCCGCGCAGATGGTCAGGCACAGCGCCAGCGCCAGGATCAGCTTCTTGGGGTTGTTGGTCGGCTCGGACATGGCGCCCCCTCATTTCCAGATCGGCGCGCCGCTGCCCGGCAGGCCGTATTCGCCCCAGCGGGCCGAGACCTTGTCCACCACGTCCTGGTCCATGCGCAGCTTCTCGCCCCATTCGCGGTGGGTTTCGGGCGGCCACTTGTTGGTGGCGTCCAGGCCGATCTTGCCGCCCAGGCCCGATTGCGGGCTGGCGAAATCCAGGTAGTCGATGGGCGTGCCCTCCACCACCGTGATGTCGCGGGCGGGGTCCATGCGGGTGCTGACCGCCCACATCACGTCCTTCCAGTCGCGGCAGTCGATGTCGTCGTCCACCACGATGACGAACTTGGTGTACATGAACTGCTTGAGGAAGCTCCAGATTCCGAACATCACCCGCTTGGCGTGGCCGGGATACGCCTTTTTGATGCTGATCACGGCGATGCGGTAGCTGCATCCCTCGGGCGGCAGCCAGAAATCCTTGATCTCGGGGAATTGCTGGGCCAGCAGCGGAATGAACACCTCGTTCAGCGCCTCGCCCAGCACGCTGGGTTCGTCCGGCGGGCGGCCGGTGAAGGTGGAAAGATAAATGGGGTCGCGGCGCATGGTGATGGCCGTGACGCGGAAGACCGGAAAGTCCTCGACGTTGTTGTAATAGCCGGTGTGGTCGCCATAGGGGCCTTCGGGGCCGAATTCGTCGAGCATGACGTGGCCTTCCAGCACGATCTCGGCCTCGGCCGGGACCTTCAGCGGCACGGTCTTGCAATCCACCAGCTCGACCTTCTTGCCGCGCAGCAGGCCGGCGAACTGGTATTCCGACAGGGTTTCCGGCACCGGCGTGACCGCCGCGATGATGGTGCCCGGATCGGCGCCGATCACCACCGCCGCCGGCATGGGCTCGCGCTTGGCGCCCGCCCAGCGCTGATAATGCTGGGCGCCGCCGCGATGCTTGAGCCAGCGCATCAGCGTGGTGTTGCGCCCGGTCACCTGCATGCGATAGATGCCCAGGTTGAAATTGTCGCGCTTGTCGCCCCGGGTGTCGGGACCTTGCGTCACCACCAGCGGCCAGGTGATCAGCGGCGCCGGCTCGCCCGGCCAGCAGCCCTGGACGGGCAGCATGGACAAATCCACCTCATCGCCGGTGTAGACCACCTGCTGGCACGGCGCGGTGCCGACCGTCTTGGGCTTCATGGCCAGCACGGTCTTCATCAGCGGCAGCATCTCCCACGCGTCGCGCAGGGATGCCGGCGGCTCCGGCTGCTTGAGGAAGGCCAGCGTCTCGCCCACCTCGCGCAACTGGTGCGGCTCGCGGTCCATGCCCCAGGCCACCCGCTCGACGGTGCCGAACAGGTTGACCAGCACCGGCATGGGATACTTGCCGCCATCGGCGCGCACCACGTTCTCGAACAGAACGGCGGGGCCGCCCTCGGCCAGCAGGCGGGTCTGGATCTCGGTCATCTCCAGCGCCGGCGACACCGGGGCCGACACCCGCACCAGCCGTCCGGCGGCTTCCAGTTTGTGGATGAAATCGCGCAAGGATTCGTAGGGCAAGGCGGCCTCCGGCTGATCGGCCGAAAGCTAAGCGCCAACTGGCATCGGGCGTCAACCCTAATGCCATCGCCAACTTGGCGTGTGCCTGGTTTGGCCTTATGCTCGCGCCAAAAGGGGATTGGAGCGCCGGCTGGCGCGAGGGAGCAAAGGCACATGGCGGCGGCTTCGCAGGAACAGCGCTATCGCACGCTGATTGAATTGGGCATCGCGCTCTCGGCCGAGCGCAACCACGACCGCCTGATGGAGAAAATTCTCCTGGGCGCGAAATCCATGACCAACGCCGACGGCGGCACGCTGTATCTGGTGACGGACGGCAAGGACGGTCTCAAGTTCGAGATCATGCTGAACGACACCCTGGACGTTGCCATGGGCGGCACCACCGGCAAGCCCATCCCGTTTCCGCCGCTGCGTCTGCACGACGACGACGGCAATCCCAACCACAAGAACGTGGCGTCCTATTGCGCGCTGTCGGGCACGACGGTGAACATCGCCGACGCCTACGACGTGGACAAGTTCGACTTTTCCGGCACCAAGGCGTTTGATTCCAAGACCGGCTACCGCTCCAAATCGTTTCTCACGGTTCCGCTCAAGAACTACGAGAACGAGGTGATCGGCGTCCTGCAATTGATCAACGCGCGCGACCGCAAGAACAACGTGGTCGCCTTCGGCCCCGACATCACGCCCCTGATCGAGGCGCTGTCGTCGCAGGCCGCCGTGGCGCTCGACAATTCCCGCCTGATCGAAGCCCAGAAGCATCTGTTCAAGAGCTTCATCCAGGTGATCGCCGGCAGCATCGACGCCAAGTCGCCCTATACCGGCGGCCACTGCAACCGGGTGCCCACCATCACCTTCATGCTGGCCAAGGCGGCGTGCGAAAGCACCGACGGTCCGTTCAAGGACTTCATGCTGACCGAGGACGAATGGTACGAGCTTGAGGTGGCCGCCGGCCTGCACGATTGCGGCAAGGTCACCACGCCGGAATACATCGTGGACAAGGCCACCAAGCTGGAAACCATCTACAACCGCATCCACGAGGTGCGCATGCGGTTCGAGGTGCTCAAGCGCGACGCCGTCATCGATTACCTGCAAGGGGTGGTCGCCGGCGAGGAGGCGGAGGCCGACCTCAAGGCCCGCATGGACCAGCGCCTGGGCCAATTGGACGAGGATTTCGCCTTCATCGCCGAATGCAACGTGGGCGGCGAGTTCATGGCCCCCGAACGCATCGAGCGCATGAACGCCATCGCCCAGCAGACCTGGGTGCGCACCATCGACGACACGCTTGGCCTGTCCATCGACGAGATGCGGCGGCGCAAGCCCGACGAACCCAAGCCGCCGGTCGAGGAAAAGCTGCTGTCCGACAAGGACTGGCACGTCATTCCGCACGACGTGCCGGTGGACCTGTCGGTCTACGACGCCGAAGGCTTCGCCATGCGGCCGTGCGCCAACAAGTACAATCTGGGCGAGGTCTACAACCTGTCCATCGGCCGCGGCACGTTGACCGCCGAGGACCGCTTCAAGATCAACGAGCACATCACCCAGACCATCCTGATGCTCAAGGCCCTGCCCTTCCCCAAGAACCTGGCGCGCGTGCCGGAATGGGCGGGCGGCCATCACGAGAAGATGGACGGCACCGGCTATCCCAAAGGCCTGACGCGCGAGCAGATGTCGCTGCCCGCCCGCATGATGGCCATCGCCGACATCTTCGAGGCGCTGACCGCCGCCGACCGCCCCTACAAGAAGCCCAAGACGCTGTCGGAATCGCTCAAGATCATGTCCTTCATGGTCAAGGACCAGCACATCGACGCCGAGTTGTGGCGGCTGTTCCTGACCTCGGGCGTGTGGAAAACCTATGCCGATCAATATCTGCGGCCCGAACAGATCGACGATGTGGACGTGTCGGCGTACCTGCCGAAATCGGCGACCTAAGTCGGCGCGGACTTCCGCGTTTCATTGACAATCGGCCCACTTCGATTATTTCTGCCCCCTGGACAATGGGGAAAATTGCGCATGCTTGAACGAGCGATCGAACGGTTCCTGTTTGGCGGCCGCTGGCTGCTGGTGCCCTTGTATATCGGCCTGACCCTGGTGTTGGGGCTGTTTTCCGTCAAGTTCTTCCAGGAACTGTTGCATCTGGCGCCCAAGCTGACCGAGCTGCACGAAAGCGACCTGATCCTGGCCGCGCTGTCGCTGGCCGATCTGGCACTGGTGGGCAACCTGCTGGTCATGGTCGTGCTGTCGGGCTACGAAAACTTCGTCTCGCGCATCGACCACGCCAACGGCGAGCTGTCGTGGCTGGGCAAGGTCGATGCCGGCACCCTCAAGATCAAGGTGGCGGCCAGCATCGTCGCCATCTCCTCCATCCATCTGCTCAAGGCGTTCGTCAAGGCCGAAACCATCGACAACGACAAGCTGATGTGGCTGGTGATCATCCACCTGACCTTCGTGGTGTCGGCCCTGCTGCTGGCCTTCGTGGACAAGATCGCCTTCTCCACCCACCGCGAGCATTGAGCATGGAACAGGTGAACTTCCTCTCGCTGCCGCTGCTGGCGCTGCTCAGCCTGGTGGGCGGGCCGATCCTGCTGCGGCGCGCCGGCTATCCGCTCGGCAAGACCGTGTTCGGCACCCTGACCGGGCTGATGGTCGGCTTGGGCGCGTGGGGGGCGATCTCGGCCATCCAGCACAAGGCCGGAGTGCAGGCGCTGCCGCTGGGCTGGCTGGTGGTGGCGGGCGCGGTGGCCGCCGCCTGGTACTGGCGCGACAGGCTCTGACGCGCCCGGCCCGACATGAAACCGGCCCGAACATGAAGAAGGCGCCGCCGGGGAACCGGCGGCGCCTTTGGCTTTTGCCCGTCGGAGGGCGATCCGCCGGGGCTAGGTTCTGTACCCATAAATAGGATTCCCATTGAGGCGGGTTTGTGATTCAACCTCCCAAATGCTTGGCCGTTTGGTCATGGCCCGCTTCGACCTGTCGGGAAAAGCATGGGAAATCATCGCGCCGCTGCTGCCGAACAAACCGCGCGGCGTTCCGCGGACGGATGACCGCCGGGTACTCAGCGGCATTTTCTACATCCTGCGGACGGACTCGCCGTGGCGCGATTTGCCGGAGCGCTACGGCCCCTACGCGACTGCATACAATCGATTC
>JAFAAW010000028.1 GCA_023426365.1 Pseudomonadota bacterium | reverse complement strand
TCATCGCCAAGGTGTCGCGCCCCGACGTCGCCGCCCAATTCCTGGCCGCCGCGCCCGAGCGGGTGGTGGCACGGCTGCGGCAGGCGGGCGCCATCACCGAGGCGCAGGCGGCGCTGCTGGCCCAGGTACCCATGGCCGACGCCCTATGCGTCGAATCCGACTCGGGCGGCCATACCGATCAGGGCATGCCCTTTACCCTGATTCCGGCGGTGCTGCGGGTGCGCGATGCCGCCGCCGCTGCCTTTCCCCGCTTCGCCGGGCGGGTGCATGTGGGCGCGGCGGGCGGTATCGGCACGCCCGAGGCGGCGGCGGCGGTGCTGGTGCTGGGCGCCGAATTCATCGCCACCGGCTCCATCAACCAATGCAGCGTCGAGGCGGGCACCAGCGACGCGGTCAAGGACATGCTGGAGGGCGCCGCCGTCCACGACATGGCCTATGCCCCCTCGGGCGAGATGTTCGAACTGGGCTCGAAGGTGCAGGTGCTGAAAAAGGGACTGTTCTTCCCGGCCCGCGCCGAGAAACTGGTGGCCGCCTACCGCCAGTTCGACGGACTGGAAGCCATGGATGCCGCCACCCGCCGCCAGATCGAGGAGCGCATCTTCCGCCGCCCGCTGACCACGGTGTGGGACGAGGTGCGCGCCCGTCTGAGCGCCGAGGAGATCGAGCGCGCCGAACGCATGCCCAGGCACAAGATGGCGCTGGTGTTCCGCCGCTATTTCAAGGATGCCAGCCGCTGGGCGCTGAAAGGCGATCTGGAGCACAAGGTGGATTTCCAAATCCATTGCGGCCCGGCGCAGGGTGCCTTTAATCAGTGGGTCGCGGGCACGGACCTGCAATCCTGGCGCGCCCGCCATGTGGACGAAATCGCCCTGCGCCTGCTGGACACCACCGCCCATATGCTGAACCGCCGTTTTACCGAGATGGCCGGGGGCCGCCCATGACGCCGCCCCCCGCCGCCATCGCCATCATCGGCGTGGGTCTGCGCCTACCCGGCGCCGATTCGCTGGACGGGCTGTGGGACCATCTGGCGGCGGCGCGCTCGCTGATCACCGAGGTTCCGGCCCAGCGCTGGGACAAGGAGGCGTGGCGCGGCAATCCGGCCCGCGACAATAAGACCGCCAGCATCTGGGGCGGTTTCGTCGCCGACGCCGATTGCTTCGACGCGGGCTTTTTCGCCATTTCCCCGCGCGAGGCGGCGTGGATGGACCCGCAGCAGCGTTTCGCCTTGGAAATGTCCTGGCATGCCATCGAGGATGCGGGCTATCGCGCCTCGGCCCTGGCGGGCAGCCGCACCGGCGTGTTCATGGGGGTGTGCCACTGGGATTACGCCGAATTGCTGGAAAAGCATCTGGCGGCGGTGGATGCCTACACCCCGACCGGCATCGCCTTTTCCATCATCGCCAACCGCGTCTCGCATTTCTTTGACTTGCGCGGTCCCAGCGTCACCAACGACACCGCCTGCGCCGCCTCGCTGACCGCCGTGCACGACGCGGTGGCGGCACTGCGGACGGGACAATGCGACATGGCGCTGGCCGGCGGCGTCAACCTGATCTGGTCGCCCAACCATTTCGTCGCCTTTTCCAAGGCCGGCATGCTGTCGCGCGACGGCCGCGCCAAGGCCTTCGACGAGGCCGCCGACGGCTATGTGCGCGGCGAGGGCGGCGCGGTGCTTCTGCTCAAACCGCTGGAGCGGGCGCTGGCCGATGGCGACCCCATCCATGGCGTGATCCGCGGCGTCGGCGTCAACCATGGCGGACGCACCAATTCCCTGACGGTGACCAACCCCGAGGCCCAGGCCGACCTGATCGCCGAAGTGCATCGCAGTGCCGATGTCGCACCCGCCGACATCTCGTACATCGAAGCGCACGGTCCCGGCACGCCGCTGGGCGATCCCATTGAAATCGCCGGACTGAAGCGGGCCTTTGTCCGGCTGCACGCGGCGGCGGGCACCCGGCCGCGCCCCGACGCCATCGGCATCGGCTCGGTCAAGACCAATCTGGGCCATCTGGAAGGCGCGGCCGGAGTGGCCGGGATGGTCAAGGTCCTGGCGGCACTTCGATACGGCCTGCTGCCGGCCAATGTGGGCTTCCAACACCTCAACCGCCTGAGTGACCTGTCGGGCAGCGATTTCCGCATCCAGGCCGAGGCGACGCCGTGGCCCCGGCGCGCCGGAGCGCCGCGCCGGGCGGGCGTCAGTTCGTTCGGCTTCGGCGGTTCCAATGGCCACGCGGTGATCGAGGAGGCGCCGGAACCGCCACCGTCCAAATCCGGACGCGGCCCTGTGGTGCTGCCGTTGTCGGCCCGTGACGGCGAGCGCCTGCGGGCATTGGCGGCGATGCTGCGCGATTTCGCCACCCACCCGCCGGCCGGCGTGGCGCTGGTGGACCTTGCCCACACCCTGCAAACCGGCCGCGAGGCCATGGAAACCCGCGCCGCGGTCACCGCCGCCACCTGGGATCAGGCGGCGGCGGCGCTGGACGCCCTGGCGACGGAACGGCCGCATCCCGGCCTGCTGCTGCCGGGCCAAGGCGGCGACGGCCCCGGCCAACGCTGGGTTGACGGCGAGGCGGTGGTCTGGCCCAAACGCAAGGCGAGGCGTATCCACGCGCCCCTTTATCCCTTCGATCGCCAGCGCCACTGGCTCGATTTGTCGGTGCCAACCAAGGACGCCGGCGCCGTGCCCCATCCGCTGCTTCACCGCAACGTCTCGGATTTCGACGCCGTGCGCTGGCTGACACGGTTGCACGGCGACGCGCCGGTCTGGGCCGACCACCATGTGGCCGGCGTACGGGTTCTGCCCGGCATGGCGGCGCTGGAAATGGCGCGCGCCGCCGCCGAACGCGCCCTGGAACGCCCGCCCGCCGGCTGGCGCTTCGACGACTGGGTGTGGACGCGCCCGGTGGCCGGCGGTGACGGCACCACCGACGCCGAGATCATCCTGAAGCGTCAGGACGGCGATCTCGTCGCCTTCACCCTGGCACAATCGGGCGAGGATCGCGCCCAGGGCACCCTGCGACCCGTTTCCGAGCCGCCACCCGCCGCGCTGGATCTGGGCGCGCTGCGCTCCGCCGCCACCCGCACCATGGCGCCCGCCGAATGCTATGCCCGCCTGCGTGCCGCCGGCGTCGAGCACGGCCCCGCCTTCCAGGCGTTGTCGCACATTCACGTAGGCGACGGTTTCGTGCTGGCACAGATCAAGCTGGGCCGCCGGCTGCACCCCGGACTGGCCGCCATGCCGCTGCATCCCATCGTGCTGGACGCCGCCGTTCAGGCCTGGGCGGCGCTGGACGACAAGCCACTGGAGGGGGCCGCCGTGCCCTTCGCCTGTCGCCGGCTGGAAATGTGGGGGCCATGCGAGCCGGTGATGTGGGCGCGGGTACGCCCTGCCGCCGTCCCGGCGGCCGAAGGCCTGATCCGCCTGGACATTGAATTGCTGGACAGGGACGGTCGCCCGCGTGCCGCCTTCCACGACCTGTCGCTGCGCGCCATGGCTGCCGCCCCGGCCTTCCCCCAGCCGTTCCTGGCGGCGGGGCGTTGGCAGGAATGCCCGCTGCCGTCCACCCAGGACGGCAGGCGGCCGGTCACCGTGGTGCTGGCCGGGTTGGATGAGGGGCCGCCCGGGGCCATCCGCCTGCCCCCTGCCGACGACCGCGACCCGGCGGCGACGGCGGCGGCATGGTTCGCGGCGCTGCATGGCGTGATTCGCGACCGCATGCGCGGACAATCGCGCGATCGCATCCTGGTGCTCGCCGATGCCGCGCTGCCGCCGACGCTGACCCGGCCGCTGGCGGCGCTGCTGATGACGGCGCGGCAGGAACAGCCCCGCCTTGACGGCGCCGTTGTGCACGTGGCCGGAGCGGCCACGCCCGAACGCTTGGCCGCCATCGCGGCGGCCGAGGGGGCGCGCGGCGACGGCTGGCCCGAGCTGCGCCATGACGCCGACGGCCGCCGCCTTGCCTGGATACCCGAGGAAATCCCCGGCGCCGACCACCAGCCGGCCCTTGATCCCGACGCCACCTATTGGGTCACCGGCGGTTTGGGGGGACTGGGCCGCATCTTCGCCCGCTGGCTGCTGGAACGCGGCGCCGGCCAAGTGGTGCTGAGCGGCCGCGCCACGGTGCCCGCCGAGGATCCGCGCCTGACGGAACTGGGCGGGCGGGTGCGCTATGTGGCCTGCGACCTGACCGACCGGCACGCGGTGGCGGCGGCGGTGGCGGGCATGGCGCGCCTGAAGGGGGTGATCCATGCCGCCGGCGTGCTGGACGACGCCTACATCCTGACCCGCGCGGCGGCCGGAGAAACCGACGTCCTGGCCCCCAAGGTGGCGGGAACCCTGGTGTTGGACGCCGCGACGCGTCATCTCGATCTGGATTTCCTCGTACTTTGCTCGTCGGTGGCCGCACGGTTCGGCAATGCCGGGCAGGCCGGCTACAGCGCCGCCAATGCCTTCATGGATGGTTTTGCCGAAGCCCGCGCCATCGCAGGCGGGCGTCCGGGCGTCATCCTGTCGGTGGCGTGGCCGCTGTGGGCCGAGGGCGGCATGGGCGTGGACGCCGCCACCCAGGCGGCGCTGACCCGCCGGTTCGGCACCGTTCCCATGCCCACCGCGACCGGTTTGGCCGCGCTGGAGAGATTGCTTGCGCCGGGCGCGCCGTCCTGCGCCACGGTTCTGCACGGCCGGCCGGAACGGCTGCGGCAGCTGCTGGCGGATTTCGGCCAGGGGATCCCGGCAACGCCCGAGGACACCCCCGCCCCCGCCGCGCCCGCCGATCTGGCCGCCCAAGCCCTGGACTTCGTCCGGGGCGTGCTGGCCGACGTGCTGCATCTGGAGCCAGGGCAGATCCGCGCCAACCGCAAGCTGGACGAATACGGCCTGGATTCCATCGCCATCGTCGAGGCCACCAACCGTCTGGAAGAGGCATTGGGGCCGCTATCGAAGACTCTGTTCTTCGAATACGTCGATCTGGCCGGCATCGCCGCACATCTGGCGGCCGAGCACGCCATGGCGCTGACCCGCGCGCTGGGCGACTCCCCACCCGCCGCCGCCCCGACCGCCGCCCAGCCCGAGCGCATGGCGGCAGAGGTGATCCGCGCCCAACCCACCGAGGATGGGCGTGGCGATCACGACGTCGCGATCGTCGGCCTGTCGCTGAAGGTGGCCAAGGCCGAGGACCAGCAGGCGTTCTGGGACATGCTGGCCCAGGGCCTGCACGGCTTCCAGCCCTATCCGGCCGACCGCTGGAACCATCCGGCGCTGCTGCACCCGGAGCGCGACGTGCTGGGCAAGACAGTGGTGCGGACCGGCTGCTTCCTGGACGATATCGCCGCCTTCGACCCGCGCTATTTCCGCATCTCGCAATACGAGGCGGAACTGATGTCGCCCGAGGTGCGGCTGTTCCTGCAAACCGCCGTCGAGGCGTTCGAGGATGCCGGATACTCGCGCGAAACCATGCGGACGCGCATGGGCGGCGACGTCGCCGTGATCATGGGGTCGATGACCAACGAGTACGATCTCTACGGCTTCCAGAACATGCTGATGCGCGGCTCGTTGGCCAGCGGCAGCTATACCGGCACCGTGCCCAACATGGTGTCCTATTTCTACGGTTTCACCGGGCCGTCCTATTTCCTCGACACCATGTGCTCGGCCTCGTCCACCTGCGTGCACGAGGCGGTGCACATGCTGCGGGCCGGGCGCTGCCGCATGGCGCTGGCGGGCGGCATCAGCCTGCTACTACATCCGCAGAAGCTGATCGCTACGAGTCAGGAACATTTCACCTCCAAAACGGCCGAGGTGATCCGGGGCTACGGCCTGGGCGCCGACGGCACCATCCTGGGCGAAGGCGTCGGCGCCCTGGTGCTGAAGCGGCTGGCCGATGCCGAACGCGACGGCGACCACATCTATGGCGTCATCCGCGGCACGGCGGTCAGCAATGCCGGCATCCGCAACGGCTTCACCGTCCCCAACCCGCACCAGCAAGCCGCCGCCATCGAGGCCGCCCTGGACGACGCCGGCATCACCGCCGACACCATCGGCTATGTGGAGGGCCACGGCTCGGGCACCGCGCTGGGCGACCCCATCGAGGTCAAGGCGCTGACCCAGGCCTGGCGTCGGCATAGCGACACGGTGCAGACCTGCCCCATCGGCACGGTCAAAAGCAATGTGGGCCACCTGCTGGCGGCGTCCGGTCTGGCAGGGATCGTCAAGGTGCTGATGCAGATGCGGCACGGCATGCTGGCGCCGTCGCTGCACGCCGAAACCCTGAACCCCAACATTCCGTTCGACCAGACGCCGTTCGTGGTGCAGCGCCGCCTGGAACCGTGGACCCGCCGCAGGGACGCCACGGGGGCCGAAATTCCGCGCCGCGCCGGCATCACCTCGATCGGCGCGGGCGGCATGAACTCGCACATCGTCGTCGAGGAATATACCGCCCCGCCCGCCGCCGCCGCCGCCGATGCGGGGCCGCACATCCTGGTGCTGTCGGCCATGGGCGAGGCGCAACTGGCCGAGGTGGCGCGGCGCTTCCACGCCCATCTGCTGGCCCATCCCGACCAATCCCTGGGCGATCTGGCCTATACCCTTCAGGTCGGGCGCAACCAATTGCCGTGCCGCATGGCCGTGGTGGTGGCCGACCGCGCGGCGGCGGCGGCGCGGCTGGCGGCGTTCATCGCCGCCCCCGGTGCCGCGCCCGACCTGCATTACGCCCGCACGATCCTGGACTGCGACCCGCTGCCCGCCG
Source organism: Pseudomonadota bacterium (assembly GCA_023426365.1). Lineage (GTDB taxonomy): Bacteria > Pseudomonadota > Alphaproteobacteria > Rhodospirillales > Magnetospirillaceae > Magnetospirillum. The sequence goes on along the minus strand of JAFAAW010000028.1, from coordinate 50,782 downwards.
ATTTGGGCGACCCGGAATCGGTGGCCGCCGCCTGGGTCAGCGGCACCGAACTGGATTGGGACGCCCTGCATGCGGGCCGCCAGCCGCGCCGCCTGTCGCTGCCGTCCTATCCGTTCGAGCGCGTGCGCTGCTGGTACCCGGAATGGCCCGATGCCCCCTCGGTGGTGCATCCCTTGGGGTCGCGGCAAAAGCTGCATCCGCTGATCGGCGAGAACCGTTCGGACCTGTCGGGGCTGCGCTATGCCACCCGGCTTTATCTGGACGAGTTGCGCGACTACGTGCAAAAGCGCGACCGCCGGCCCGAGCTTGTGCCGTTGGCGGCGCTGGAGGCAATGCTGGCGGTGGCCCGCGTGGCGGGGATCAGCGGCCCGCTGGCGCTGGCCGATCTGCGCGTGCTGGCCGACATGGATTGGGGCAATGCCCAAGAGCTGACCGCCGACCTGGACACAGACACCGTGCGGCTGGCGGTGGATGGCACCGCCTGGGCCGAGGCCCGCCTGATGCCGCCCCTCCCCCGCCCCGTCCCGGAGAGCACCGGCGGCACCCGCATCGACGCCGCCGAGCTTTACGACCGTCTGCGCCGCCGGGGCTACGATTTCGCCCCCTATCTGGAAAGCGTGGCGCACGCCGTGCTGGCGCCGGACGGCGCCGTGACCTGCGTGTTGCGCGCCGACCCGCCGCAGCAGGATCATTTCAAGCGGGGCACCTGCATCGCCGCCCCGGCCCTGGCCGCCGCCTTCCAGGCGTTGCTGCTGGCGACGGACGGACCTGCCGTGCTGGCGGGCCTGGATGGCGCCATGCTGAGCGGCGGCGCCGACATCGTCCGAATCATCGCCGCCCCCGAGGACGACGGCTTCGGCCTGTGGTTCCTGGATGACGACGGCGCCCCCGTGGCGGCGTGCCACGGCGTGCGGCTGGCGGCATCGGCCAGCGCGGCGCAGGCGACGCAGCCACAAACCGCCGAGGCCGATCCCCGCATTGCCCTGGCCGATGAATTGCGCGCCCACGCCGCCGAATTGCTGAAATTCCCGGCCGAGCAATTGGGAACCCGCGAGGCGTTCCACGACCTCGGTTTCGATTCCATCTCGCTGGCCCGGCTGGCCGCCGCCTTGTCCACCGCCTACGGCATCACGCTGTCGCCGGCGGTATTCTTCGAGGCCGAGCACGTCGAGGCGCTGGCCGACCATCTGATCGCACGCCACGGCGTCGCCCCCGCTGCCGCGCCCGCCGCCGCGCCCATCGCCGCGCCGTGGCAGCCGCAGGCACGGCCCGCCAAGGCCACCATCCCCACAATGCGCGCCTCGGCGCGACCGGACGCGGTGGCGGTGATCGGCATGGCGGGGCGTTTCCCTGGCGCCGACAGCGTCCAGGCCCTGTTCGACCGTCTGCTGGCGGGCGAGGACCTGACCGGACCGGTGCCCGATGACCGTGGGTTCAAGACCCGGTGGCACGGAGGCTTCCTGACCGACGTGGACCGTTTCGACGCCGCCCTGTTCCGCGTCTCGCCGGTCGAGGCCGAGCGCATGGACCCGCAGCAGCGGCTGATGCTGGAGACCGCGTGGCGCTGCCTTGAGGATTCCGGCTACCGGCCCGACGAGATGCCGGCCGGAACCGCCGTGTTCGTGGGCGCCAGCGCGCTTGATTACGCCCAATTGCTGCGCGAGGCGGCAATCGCCGACGGCTATGCCGCCACCGGCAATTCCCTGGCGATGATCGCCAACCGGATCTCGCATTTCTTCAACTGGAGCGGCGCCAGCCAGACCGTCGACACCGCCTGTTCATCGTCGCTGGTGGCGCTGCTGCGCGGCGCCGAGGCGGTGCGGCGCGGCGACTGCCCGGCCGCGCTGGTGGGCGGCGTCAATCTGGCGCTGGCGGAAAGCGGTTTCCTTGGCCCGGCCCAGGCCGGCATGCTCAGCCCGGACGGCCGCTGCAAGGCGTTCGGCGCCGCCGCAGATGGCTACGGCCGGGGCGAGGGCGTGGTCGCGGTCCTGCTCAAGCGCCTGGACCAGGCCGAGCGCGACGGCGACCGCATCCTGGGCCTATTGGTCGGCGGCGCCGAGAACCACGGCGGCCGCGCCGGTTCGCTGACCGCGCCCAGCGTGACCGCCCAGGCGGCGCTGGTGCGAGCGGCCTGGGCCGGCATCGATCCGGCCGGCATCTCCTATGTGGAGGCTCACGGCACCGGCACCGCCCTGGGCGATCCGGTCGAGGTCAACGGCCTGCGCCGCGCCTGGGAGGCGTTGACCGGTGCCGCCGCCGTGCCGCAGCCGTTCATCGCCCTGGGCACGCTGAAATCCAATATCGGCCATCTGGAAGCGGCGGCCGGGTTGGCCGGGCTGGTCAAGATCCTGGCGGCCCTGGAGCGGGGACGCCTGCCTGCCACCTTGCATAGCGAACCGCCCAACCCCCATCTGGAACTGGCCGGCAGCCCGTTCCGCCTGTTGCGAACGGCCGAAGACTGGCCTGAGGGTGAGGCGCCGCGCCGCGCCGGTCTGTCGTCCTTCGGCTTTGGCGGCGCCAACGCCCACGTGGTGGTCGAGGAGTACCGCCCGGCCACGCCGCCCCGCCGCGCCCCGCTGCCGCCGCGCCCCTTCGCCCATACCCGATTCTGGCTTCCGGGCGGCCGCAACGCCACCCTGGCATTCACCCCGGTCTGGCGCGAAGCCACCACCGGTTCCGCCCCCCGACCGCATCGGCTGGTGGTCGCCGCCGGAGTGGACGTGGCGGCAAACGGCGCCCAATTGGTGAGCGCGCCGCTGGAACCGTCCGCGCTGGCGCCGCGTCTGCTGGGCCTGCTGCAAGGGGCCATGGCCTCCGACACCCTGGTTCAGTTGGTGGTGCCGCAGGGCGCGGCGGTGGCCGGATTGGGCGCCATGATCGATAGCGCGACGCTGGAATCGCCGCGTCTGGCCGGTCAGGTGATCGAGGTCGCCCCCGGTGTCGCCCCGGCCGAACTGGCGCGGCGGCTGGCGGCAGAGGACGGCGACAGCCGCGTCCGCTATGACGGCGCGCGGCGGCTGGTGCGGCGCTGGCGCGAATTGCCGCCGGGCGGCATCGCCCCCTGGCGGCCGCGCGGCGTGTTCCTGATTACCGGTGCCATGGGCGGGCTGGGCCGCCTGCTGGCCCGGCACATCGCCGCCACCGTGCCTGGCGCGGTGCTGGTGCTGGCCGGTTCGCGGCCCGAGGACGAAAGCCGCGCCGCCTTCGTGGACGAAGTCCGGCGGCTTGGCGCGGTGGCCGCCTATCGCCGCGCCGACATGGCCGACAGGTCGGCGGTGCACGCACTGGTCCGGCATGTGGTCGAGGTGCACGGCCGCCTGGACGTGGTGCTGCATTGCGCCGGCACCCTGCGCGACGGCTGGCTGCGAACCAAGACCGCCGACGATCTCGCGGCGGTTCTGGCCCCGAAGGCCGGCGGCGCGGCGGCGCTGGTGGAGGCGTGCGCCGGACTGGACCTGGACGCCCTGGTGCTGTTCTCCTCGCTGGCGGGCGCCTTCGGCAATGCCGGACAGGCCGACTACGCCGCCGCCAACGGCGTGCTCGGCGCCATGGCCGAGGCGCACGGCCTGCCGCTGGTCGCCATCGACTGGCCGCTATGGTCAGAGGGCGGCATGGGCATCGATGCCGCCACCGCCGAGGCGCTGTTCCGCCGCATGGGCCAGCGTCCGCTGGACAGTCGGGCCGGACTTGAAACCCTGGAACGCATCCTGGCGGCCAAGGTGTGCCGCGCCGCCGTTCTGGCCGGCGACGAAAGCAGCATCCGCGCCTTCTTCGCCCCCGAGCCGGAGCAGGATGCGCCCCACCCCGAAACGCCGTCCGTGGCCGACACCTCGGTTGCACGTCAGGTGGCGGCCCGCCTGGCCGCGCTGTTCGCCCAGGCCGGCGGCTTCGCGCCGGGTGCCGTGCACGCCGATGTGCCGCTGGAGGAATACGGCATTGATTCGCTGATGATCACCCGGCTGAACGCGGCCCTGGGCGACATCTTCGCGTCGCTGCCCAAGACCCTGTTCTTCCAATACCGCACCCTGGCCGAGGTGGCGAACCACCTTGCCGCCGCCCATGGCCCGGCCTGCCGCCAGTGGTTGGGGGACGGTGCGGCCGCGCCAGCCCCTGCGACGGCCTGCGCCCCCGTCCGTCCGGTTTCGGCAGCGGCGGACGAGCCTATCGCCATCATCGGCATCGCCGGCCGCTATCCGGGGGCCGAAACGCTGGACCAGTTCTGGGAAAATCTGTGCGCCGGCCGCCACATGGTGGGGGAAATCCCGGCGGATCGCTGGCGGCTGGACGGTTTCTACACGCCCGATCGCGACCGGGCGGCGGCCGAGGGCCTGTCCTATGGCAAGTGGGGCGCCTTCCTGGACGGTTTCGCCGATTTCGACCCGCTGTTCTTCAGGATCAGCCCGCGCGACGCCGCCGCCATGGACCCGCAAGAGCGGCTGTTCCTGATGTGCGCCTGGGCGGCGGCCGAGGATGCGGGCTATGCCCCCGCCCGACTGGCGGCGGCCAACCCGGTGGGGGTGTTCGTCGGCATCACCAAGACCGGCTTTGCCCTGCACGACGCCTTCCCCGGCGAGGGCGGGGTAATGGTGCGGCCGCAGACCTCGTTCGCCGGGGCGGCCAACCGGGTGTCGCACGCCCTGAACCTCAGCGGCGCCAGCCTGGCGGTGGACACCATGTGCTCGGCGTCGCTGACCGCACTGCACGAAGCGTGCGAGAGCCTGCGCGCGGGCCGGGTGTCCATGGCGCTGGCGGGCGGCGTCAACCTGTACCTGCACCCCCGGACCTACGTGGACCTGAGCGCCGCGCGCATGCTGTCGGCGCACGGCCGCTGTGCCGCCTTCGGCGCCGGGGCGGACGGCTTCGTCCCCGGCGAGGGGGTCGGCTGCGTGGTGCTGAAGCCGCTGTCGCGCGCCGTGGCCGACGGCGACCGCATCCACGCGGTCATCCGCGCCACCGCCATCAACCATGGTGGACGCAGCAACGGCTATACCGTGCCCAACCCGGCGGCGCAGCGCGATCTGGTGCGCGCTGCCCTGGCCCACGCCGGCCTGAGCGCCCGCGACGTCACCTGCGTCGAGGCGCATGGCACCGGCACCGAACTGGGCGACCCCATCGAGGTGGAGGGGCTGATCCAGGCTTTCGCCCCCGACACCCCCGAACGCGGATTCTGCGCGCTGGGATCGGTCAAGTCCAACATCGGCCACCTGGAGGCGGCGGCGGGCATGGCGGGCTTGACCAAGGTGGTTCTGGCGCTGCGCCATCGCCAGTTGCCCCCCACCTTGCATGCGGAAACCGTCAACCCCAACCTGCGGCTGGACGACAGCCCGTTCATATTGCAGCGCGCCCTGGGACCATGGCCTGCGGGACCGCGCGTGGCGTGCGTTTCCTCGTTCGGGGCGGGCGGCGCCAATGCCCATGTGATCGTCGCCGAATGGCATGAACCGCGCGCCGAGGCTGCCGAGCATGGCCCGCAGGCCATCGTGCTGTCGGCCCGCACCCCGGAACGCCTGCGTGTCCACGCCGCCAACCTGCTGGCGGCGTTGCAAAGCCGCTCGCCGATAAACACGGCCGCTTTGCGTGCCCATCTGGCGGATATGCTGGGGGTCACCCCCGACGACATCAACGACGATGAGGATTTCGACACCCTGGGCCTGGTCCCGGCCCAGCGCCTGGGGCTGCTACGCTGGATCGAGAGGCAGCGGGGGCATGCCGTGGACCCCGCCACCTTTGCCCATCTCTCCACCCTGGGCCAGTTGGCGGCCCATTTGGACGGTGGCGCCCCGACGCCATCCACCCCGGCCCTGGCCGATATCGCCTACACCCTCCAGGTGGGACGCGAGGCCATGGAACACCGGCTGGCGCTGGTGGCGTCGGAGGCGGGGGAATTGGCCGACCGCCTGCGCCGCTGGCTGGACGGCGACGCCCATGCGGCGGCGACCGGCCACGCCGCCACCCCCGGATGTGCCGACGACGGCCGTGCCGCGCGCTGGTGGCAGGAAGGGCGACTTGACACATTGGTGGCCGAGTGGGCGGCCGGATTGCGGGTGGATTGGGCCGCCCTGCCCCGCTTGGTGCGGCCGTCCATCGTGTCGCTTCCCACCTATCCGTTCGAGCGGCACCGGTTCTGGCTGCCCATCACCGTCGATGGCGCCGCCATCATCGCCGCGCCGCAGGGCGACGCCGCGCTGACGGCCGAGGCCGCTGCCCTGGACCGGGCCATCGCCCCGGTTCTGGCCCGGCTGTTGGCCGACGTGCCGAACGTGGTTCCCGCGCTGGAACGCTGGCGCGATTCCGCCCGCACATTGGTGGCCGATGCCGCCGTCTGCACCGATCCATGGGCGGCGTGGAACGCTTTAGGTGCCCCGACGGCTCAGATGAGACTGGCCGAAACCTGCCTGCGCGCCCTACCCGACATCCTGGCGGGACGGCGGCAGGCCACCGCGGTCATGTTCCCCGAAGGTCGCCTGGATCTGGTGGAAGCGGTCTATAAGAACAACGCGACCGCCGCCCGCTTCAGCCGCCACCTGGCACAGGCGGCGGCGGCCTTCGTCGCCGCCTCGCCGCTTCCCCAACTGCGGGTCCTGGAAATCGGCGCCGGAACCGGCGGCACCAGCGAACCGGTGTTCGAGGCGCTCTCGTCCCAATGGGACCGCATCGCCGAGTACCGGTATACGGACCTGTCACGGGCCTTCCTGATCCATGCCGAGCGCACCTATGGCCCGCGCGTGCCGCCGCTCACCACCGCCCTGTTCGATGTGGAGAAACCGCTGGCCGGACAGGACGTGGCCCCCGGCGGCTATGATCTGGTCATCGCCGCCAACGTTCTGCACGCCACCACCGACATGGCCCGCACGCTGGCCCATGTCCGCCAGTTGCTGGCGCCGGGTGGCGTGTTGCTGATCAACGAGACGGCCACGGCCACCTTGTTCACCCACGTCACCTTCGGTCTGCTGGAGGGATGGTGGCGTTTCACCGACGCCTGGCGCCGCATTCCCGGCACGCCGTCGCTGAGCCAGGATTCATGGCGGGACGTGCTGGCCGAAGCCGGGCTGGAATGGCTGGCCGGCTCGTCCGAGGCGGAGCGCGGCCTTGGGCAGCAGCTTATCGCCGCCCGCGCCGACGCCCACCGGGGACCTGTGGCGTCGGCGTCAGCCCCGGTTCCCGCAGGGGATATGCGCCAAAGGCTGCTGACGGCCATCGGCGAGACGCTGAACATGCCCGCCGCCGCCATCGACCCCGCGCGCTCCTTCGCTGATTACGGCCTGGATTCCATCCTGGGCGCCGAACTGGTGCATCGCCTGCGTCGCGACCTCGGCGTGCGGCTGGAGCAGGCCGACCTGTTCGACCACAAGAACGCCTCCGAGCTGGAAGGCTTCCTGGCGCGCCAGACCCCGATGGCCGCCATGCCTGCCTCCGCGACGGTCACGGCGGCCACCGAGGCGACGCCAACCTCGTCCGCCACGACCGCCGGGGAACAGCCCATCGCCATCGTCGGTTATGCCGGGCGTTTCGCCCGTTCGCCCGACGCCGAGGCGCTGTGGCGGCATCTGGCGGCGGGCCGCGATCTGGTGGAGCCGGCCCGGCGCTTCGACCTGGAAACGCTCTACCGCGACGCCGTCCCCGGCACCTATGGCCGCCACGGCAGCTTCCTGGACGACATCGCCGCCTTCGATCCGGCGTTCTTCGGCATTTCCGGGCTGGAAGCGCGCTACATGGACCCGCAGCAGCGGCTGTTCCTGGAAGAGGCGTGGAAGACCCTGGAACATGCCGGTCATGCCGGCCCCGACATCCAGGGCCGCCGCGTCGGCGTGTTCGCCGGATGCAGTTCCGGCGACTACCACGAGCTGTTCGGCACGAACGTTCCCGGACAGGCGTTCTGGGGCAACACCGCTTCGCTGGTGCCGGCGCGCATCGCCTATTTCCTGGACCTCAAGGGACCGGCGGTGGCAGTCGATACCGCCTGTTCGTCGTCGCTGGTGGCGGTGCATCTGGCCTGCCGCAGCCTGTGGAACGGCGAATGCGACATGGCCCTGGCTGGCGGCGTGTTCGTGCAATGCACGCCGCGCTTCTTCCGCTCGGCCAATCAGGCGGGCATGCTGTCGCCCAGCGGCCGCTGCGCCGCCTTCGGCGCCGGTGCCGACGGCATCGTGCCGGGCGAGGCAGTCGGCGCGGTGCTGCTGCGGCCATTGGCCGACGCCCTGGCCGACGGCGACACCGTCCACGGCGTGATCGTCGCCAGCGGCACCAACCAGGATGGCACCACCAACGGCATCACCGCCCCCAGCGCCCAGTCGCAGGAGCGGCTGATGCGCACCGTCTACGACCGCTTCGGCATCGCCCCGGACAGCGTAGGACTGGTGGAGGCGCACGGCACCGGCACGCCGCTGGGCGATCCCATCGAACACGCGGCGCTGGCCCGCGCCTATGGCTCGCTGCCCGCCGGTTCGGTGCTGCTCGGCTCGGTCAAGTCCAACATCGGCCACGCCACCACGGCGGCCGGCATCGCCGGGCTGATCAAGGTGCTGCTGAGCCTCAAGCACGGCACGGTGCCGCCGACCTTGCATTTCAATGGCGGCAACCCGGCCATCCGCTTCGCCGAGGCGCCGTTCGCTGTCAATTCCGCGCCCGCCCCGTGGCCGCTCGCCCACCGCCGTGCCGCCATTTCGTCCTTCGGCTTTTCCGGCACCAACGCCCATGTGGTGGTGGATCAGCCGCCCGCCCCGGCCCCGCGCCCGCCCGCCCCGGGACCGTATCTGTTCGTGCTGGGCGGCCGCGACCGCGCCCTGCTGCGCCGTCAGGCTCAGGCCCTGGCCGAGCATCTGGCGGCCCATCCCGAACTGGCGGCGGCCGACATCGCCTTCACCCTGGCCGCCGGGCGGCGGCCCCTGCACCACCGGCTGGCGGTAATCGCCAGTGATGCCGCCGAGTTGCAAGACCGCCTGCGGCGCTGGCTGGACGGGGAAGAGGTCGCGGTGATCGGCGCCGCCGAGATCCCTGGCACCAATCCCGAACCCGCCACCGGCGACCTGGAAAGCATCGCCCGCGCCGTGCTGGCCGGGGCCGCGCTGCCGCTGGCCCGGCTGTTCCCCCAGGGCGGCACCCGCGTTCCGCTGCCCGCCACCCTCCTGGCCGCCACCCGCTGCTGGGTCACGGAAGCCGCGACCAGCAGCACAGCGCCGGTCGCGGTGCGCGCCGCCCTGCCGCTGCGCCTGCCGCCCGCCGAGATTTTGGCCGGGCCGTTCACGCCCCAGGCGCCGGCGCGTGTCGCCCTGGCGCCGCTCTCGACCGACGGCAGGGTCGAACGCCGCGCCGCCGCCGAGGGCATCCGCCATCTGGTGGTGACGGGCGCCGCCGATCCAGCGGCGGAACTGGCCGCCGCCGGGGCTGACCAGACTCTCCGCGTGGTGGTGGTGGAGGGCGCCGCCGCCCTGCCGCCCTGCGAACTGCCGGTGGTGGCGGTGGCGGGCGCCAGCGGCGCCGACTTCACCGCCGCCGGGCCACAGGCCGCGCTGGCCCTGGCGGAACAGATCGCCCAGGCGCCGCGTCTGGCCCTGGTCGAGTTGAAACGCGCCATGAGCCGCCCCGGCCGCGTGCCCCAAGACGTGCTGCCGGAATGGCGGAACCTGTGGATCGAGGCCGCCGCCGCCCCGGCCTGGAGCGGCAACGGGGCGCCGCTGCCCCTGACCAGCGACCGGGTCGAGGCCACGCTGTTCGACGATGGCGTGGTGCTGCTGCGCATGGTCGAGCGCGCCGACAAGAACTGCTTCACCGACGCGCTGATGGACGGCCTGAGCGAGGCCTTTGCCGCCATCACCCGGCTGCCCCAGGCCAAGGCGGTGGTGCTGACCGGCTTTGACGGCTATTTCGCCTGCGGCGGCACCCGTGACGGCCTGCAAGCCCTGCAGCAGGGCGCCACCCGCTTCACCGATCGCAAGATTTACAGCCTGCCGCTCGTCTGCCCGCTGCCGGTGATCGCCGCCATGCAGGGCCACGCCATCGGCGCCGGCTGGTCGCTGGGCATGTTCTGCGATCACGCCCTGTTCGCCGCCGAGGGCGTCTATCACAGCAACTACCTGTGGTTCGGCTTTACCCCCGGCGCCGGCGCCACGCTGATCTTCCCGGCGCGGCTGGGCGATGCCCTGGGCCGCGAGGTGCTGTTCACCGCCCGCGAATACCGTGGCCGCGAGTTGGGGGAACGGCAACCGGCGCTGACGGTGATGCCGGCCGCGCGAGTCGAGGCCGCCGCCCTGGCCCTGGCCCACGGGCTGGCGCGTCACGGCCGCGACCGCCTGACTGCACTGAAGGCGCAGGCCAACGCCTCTCTTGTCGAGCGGCTGGACGGCATCTTCGCCGAGGAACTGGACATGCACACCCGAACCTTTGTCGGCAACGACCGGGTCAGGGAAAGGATCAACCGGATGTTCCCCACCGCCACGCCATCTGCGACACCAACCCGGCCCAGTACCGCCCGGCCCGATTTGCGCCGCCAAGTGGTGGAGTCCCTGGCCGAGGAATTGATGATCGACGCCGCCGACATCCGCGACGTCGCCGGGTTCCTGGAACTGGGCCTGGATTCCATCCTGGCCGTCACCTGGCTGCGCAAGCTGAACGCGGCTCTGGGCACCGATCTGCCCGCCACCGCCGTTTACGCCCATCCCACCATCGGCGCCCTGGTCGAACATCTGGGCGGCCAGCGTCCGACGAAAACGGAAGCGGCGCCGGTCCCGGAACCTATCCCCGCGCCAGCCCCGGCCCATCCCCTGCGCCGTCAGGTGGTGGACTCGCTGGCCGAGGAATTGATGATCGATGCCGCCGACATCCGCGACGGCGCCGGGTTCCTGGAACTGGGCCTGGATTCCATTCTGGCCGTCACGTGGCTACGCAAGCTGAACGCGGCTCTGGGCACCGATCTGCCCGCCACCGCCGTTTACGCCCATCCCACCATCGGCGCCCTGGTGGCGCATCTGTCCACCCTGCGGCCCGAGTCCGAGCCGAAGCCGGAACCGGCGCCGGTTCCAGTTTCGACACCAGCGCCCGCCCCCGCGATCATCGCGCCGCACGCCATCGCCGCACCCGATGCCATCGCCATCATCGGCGCCTCGGGCCGTTTCCCGAAATCGCGCGATCTCGACGCCTTTTGGGACAACATCCGCGCGGGCCGCGATTGTATCGAGGAAGTGCCGCCGTCGCGCTGGGACGTTTCGCGCTTCTATCATCCAGACTCGCTGCATCCCGGCACCTCGTATTGCAAATGGATGGGGGTGATCGACGACGTCGATTGCTTCGATGCCGGCTTCTTCACCATCACCCCGCGCGAGGCCGAACTGATGGACCCGCAGCAGCGGCTGTTCCTCGAGCACGCCTGGCAGGCGTTCGAGGACGCGGCGCTGGACCCGTCGGGACTGGGCGGCAGCCGATGCGGGGTCTTCGTCGGCGCCGGCCCCAGCGGCTACGCCGACCGCATTGCCGAATCCAACGCCTATTCTCTGCTGGGCAGCGCCGGTTCGATTTTGGCGGCACGCATCGCCCATTTGCTGGATCTGCGTGGTCCATGCATCTCGCTCGACACCGCGTGCTCCAGCTCGCTGGTCGCCATTGCCCAAGCCTGCGATTCCCTGCTGCTGGGCAATTGCGACATGGCCCTGGCCGGCGGCGTCTGCGTGATGGTCGGCCCAGAGATGTTCATCGACACGTCCAAGGTCAGCATGCTGTCCAAGGACGGCCGCTGCTTCACCTTCGACGCCCGCGCCAACGGCTTCGTCCCCGGCGAGGGCGCCGGCGTGCTGCTGCTGAAGCGGCTGGCGGACGCCGAGCGCGACGGCGACCCCATCCACGCGGTCATCCGGGGATGGGGAACCAATCAGGACGGCCGCACCAACGGAATCACCGCGCCCAATCCCCAGGCGCAAAGCCGCCTGATCCGCGAGGTGCACCGGCGCTTCGCCATCGATCCGGCCAGCATCGGCCTGTTGGAATGCCACGGCACCGGCACGCCGCTGGGCGACCCCATCGAGATCGAGGGCCTGACCGGCGCCTTCGCCGGTTCCAGCATGGCCGCCGGTTCCTGTGCCATCGGCTCGCTCAAGAGCAACATGGGCCACCTGCTGGCGGCGGCGGGCGTGGCCGGGGCCATCAAGGCCATGCTGGCGGTCGAAAGGAGCGAATTGCCGCCCACCATCCAGTTCGAACGCCTGAACGAACACATCCGCCTGGACGGCACCCCGTTCAGCGTCAACACCGCGTTGCGCCCCTGGGGCGGAAGCACGCCGCGCCGCGCCGGGGTATCCTCGTTCGGCTTTTCCGGCACCAACGCCCATGTGGTGGTGGAAAGCGCGCCAACCCCGCCCGCCACCGCGCGGCCCGGACCTTGGCTGCTGGCGCTGTCCGCACGCACGCCCGAACGTCTGGCCGAGCAGGCCGAGGTTCTGCATCGCGTCGCCGCCAGCCGCCCCGGCCTGGACCTGGGCGACCTCGCCCATACCCTGCAGGTTGGCCGCAAGGCCCAGCCGTGCCGGTTGGCGGCGGTTTTCACCGACCGCGACGGCCTGCTGCGGCTGCTGAGCGAAGCGGCGGCGGGACGCGCCGCCCCCGGCGCCCATATGTCCCGTGGCGAGGCAACGGCATCACCGTTCGACGACGACGACGCCCGCGCCCTGGTGGGGGCATGGCTGGCCTCGGGCGATGCCGCCAAGCTGGACAAGGTGGCCCGGCTGTGGTCGGCCGGCATGGCCGTGGACTGGCGGGCCGGGCCGGGCGGCCGGCGCCTGCACCTGCCCGGCACCGTCTTTGCCCGCGACCGCCATTGGGTGGACGCGCAAGCGCCGACGCCGCCAATGCCGCCAATGCCGCCAGCCGCCGCCCATCCGCTGCTGGCTTGCGCCAGCGCGTCCGCCGCCTTCACGGTTCCGCCGCCGCCCGATGGCGGCCTGAGCCTGCCGGAACTGGCGCGCGCCGCCGCTGAACGGGCCTGCGGGCGGCCGGTTCTGGGCCTGAAACACCTGATGTGGGGCGCCCCGCCCGGCGCCACCCCCCGGCGGCTGGAGGTCGCCGTCGAGGCCGATGGCCAGGGTTGGCTGTACCGGGTGGCAGCGGAGGACGCGCCGTTGTCGCCGCTGCATCTGGGCGAAGTGGACGAAGCCCCCACCCTGCCTCCGCCCGTCACCATCGCCGAATTGTGTGCGGGCGAGGATGTCGCCGAGTGCGGCATCCCCGGCGTCCGCCGCATCTGGCGTCAGGGCGAGCGGCTGACCGCGCATATCGGCATCGACGGGTCGGGCATGGTGTTCGACCCGGGGCTGCTGGACATCCTGGTGCGGCTCGCGGCATTGCGCGACGCCGGCTGGCGCGCCCCGGCCGAGCCGCCGCCCGCCGTTCGGGCCGCCGCCGCCCTGACTGCCGCCGGGCCGTGTTCCGGCAGCTTGTACCTGCGGATCGAGACGGCGCCCGGCGCCGCCCATCCCAACCTTGCCCTGTTCGACGGACAAGGAAAGCCGCGCCTGTTCCTCGACGGCCTGAGGACGGCGCCGCTCACCGCTTTGGCCGAAATTACTCTGGGGGAGAGTTCTTGATCATGAGCAACACCTTCAAGGTGGCGATCATCGGTGGCGGCCCGACCGGCATCGGCGTAGGCCGCGAGCTGATCGAGGGCGGCATCGATTTCGACCTATACGAGGCCGAAGCCGAATTCGGCGGCGTGTGGAATTCGGAAGGGGCGTGCGGGAGAACCTATGACTCGCTCCATCTGATCTCGCCCAAGTTCAACACCCAGGTGCCTGACTTCCCCATGCCGGACGACTATCCGGTCTATCCCAACCACAAGCAGATGTGGCGCTACATCGTGGCCTATGCCGACCATTTCGGCCTGCGCAAACATGCCCGGTTCAACGCGCCCGTCACCAGCCTGACCAGGCATGACGGCGGCTGGCGGCTGAAGACCGCCGCCGGACACGACGAAACCTACGCGCTGGTCGTGGTGTGCACCGGCCTGCATCGCGAACCGCTGTTCCCCGACCCGGCACCGTCCGGCGCCTTCTCGGGCGAGGTGCTGCACGCCCGGGACTACAAGCATCTCAGCCAGTTGCAGGGCAAGCGGGTGCTGGTGGTGGGCGGCGGCAATTCCGGCTGCGACTTCGCCGCCGACGCCGTACACGCGGCTGCCAAGGTCTATCATTCCACCCGGCGCGGTTATTACTACCAGCCCAAGTTCATTGCAGGAAAACCGACCCCGCAATGGATGATGGAACTGGGCGCCAAGTTCAAGACCCGCCAGGAAACCATGGCCTACATCGCCCAAGTATTCAAACTGGCGGGCTGCGACGGCACCGATTACGGCCTGCCCAAGCCCGATTATCCACTGGACGGGGCGCATCCGGTGATGAATTCGCTGCTGCTCTATCACATCGGCCACGGCGACATCACGCCCAAGCCGGATCTGGAAAGCTTCGCCGGCAAGACCGTGAGCTTCAAGGACGGCAGCACCGCCGAGATCGACCTGATCCTGTACGCCACCGGCTATCGCCGCGACTTCCCCTATCTGGACCGCGCCTTGCTGGAATGGAAGAACGGCATTCCCGACCTGTTCCTTCATTCCACGCCGCGCAACCACGACGATCTGCTGTTCATGGGTTTCATCAATTCGGCCGCCGGCCTGGGCGACGGCCTGAAGACCCAAGGATTGTTCGTGCTGCACTATGCCCGCGCCTTGCGTGACCGCACGCGCGGTCTGGCGGCGTTCCTGGCCGCCAAACAGATGGACCGCCCCGATCTGGGCCAGGAATACTTCGTCAAATCCTACCGCCACCTGTGGGAGGCGGATTTGTGGAAGCTTTTGGCCCACATGCGCCACTACCGCGACATGCTGGCCGAGGCCTGAGGAAACGGCACGCCATGACCGACACGACGTCTTCCGACCTGGACGAAGCTATGAGCAACCTGCTGGAACAGGAGCTGATGGCCGGTGCCGGCCTGAACCCGGCCGAACCGGAGGCCGCCGTGTCGGACGGTCTGGAAACCGACGTGCGGCGCATGACCGCCGCCGCCCTGGGCCTGCCCGAGGAACAGTTGGATCCCGACGCCAATCTGGCCAATTTCGGCGTCGATTCCATCGCCATCACCGAGGTGATGGTGCGGATTTCCCGCGCCTTTTCCATCCAAGTCGCGCCCACCACTTTTTTCGAGGCGCGCAGCCTGCGCCATCTGGCCGACATCCTGCGCCAGCGTTACGGCAAGGCCATCGATGCCCATTACGCCAAGACCGCACCGACCGAAACCGCACCCGGTGGAAGTGCCTCCGCCGCCATGCCCCCCGCGATGCCGACGGGCGCGCCGGGCGACGAACTGGCGCCATGGCTGACGCGCCATCGCGCCCACTGGACGGACGCCCCCTCCCACGCCGGGCGAGTGCAGCCGCCCCCCCGGCCGGACCATTCCCCGGCCACCGACATCCCGATCGCCGTCATCGCCATGGAAGGAGTGTTTCCGCAAAGCCCTGACCTGGACACCCTGGAGGCCCACCTGCGGGCGGGAGCCGACTGCATCACCGAAATCCCGGCGGACCGTTGGGACTGGCGGGCGGCGTGGGGCGACCCGCGCCAGGGGCCGTTCACCCGGGTGAAATGGGGCGGATTCGTGTCCGGCGCCGACCTGTTCGACGCGCAGGTTTTCAACATCTCGCCGCATGAGGCGGAGTTGATGGACCCGCAGCACCGGTTGTTCATGGAATGCGTCTGGGCGCTGGTCGAACGGGCCGGCATCGCCCATTCCAGCTTGCGGGGGCGCAAGGTCGGGCTGTTTCTTGGCATCAACCTGCTGGACTACACCAATCTCGCCAATCGCACGGGGATCACCGACGCCCAGCGCATGACCGGGCTTGGCCATGCCTTTTGCGCCAACCGGCTGTCGTTCCTGCTGGACGTCCACGGCCCCAGCGAGGTGATCGACACCGCCTGTTCCAGTTCGGCGGTGGCGCTGCACCGCGCGGTGATGAGCATCCGCCACGAAGGCTGCGAGATGGCGGTAGCCGGCGGCAGCAACCTGATGCTGTCGCCCGACCAGCACGTGCTGTTCTCGCAGGTCGGCATGCTGGCGCCCGATGGCCGCTGCAAGACCTTTTCGGCCCAGGCCGACGGCTACGCCCGCGCCGACGGCGTCGGCGCCGTGCTGCTCAAGCGCCTGGACTTGGCGGAACGGGACGGCGACCCCATCCTGGGCGTGATCCGCGCCAGCGTCGAACACCATGGCGGCACCACCACCTCGCTCACCGCGCCCAATCCGGCCGCCCAGGCCCGCCTGATCGTCGAGGCCCACACCCGCGCCGACATCGATCCGCGCACCGTCACCATGATCGAATGCCACGGCACCGGCACCCGGCTGGGCGACCCGGTCGAGATCGAGGGGCTGAAAACCGCCTTTGCCCAACTTTACGCGGCGCGCGGACTGCCCGCCCCGGCCGAAGCGACCTGCGGCATCGGCTCGATCAAGTCCAACATCGGCCACGCCGAAACCGCCGCCGGCATCGCCGGCCTTGTCAAGCTGCTGCTGTCCATGAATAGCGGCATCCAATACCGGACCCTGCATGCGGCGACGGTCAACCCGCTGATCGATCTGGGGGGCACGCCCTTTTGCATCCTTGACCGGGAACGCCCGTGGACCCGGCCCGTGATCGACGGCGTCGAGGCGCCGCGTCGCGCCGGCCTGTCGTCGTTCGGCGCCGGTGGCGCCAACGTCCATGTGGTGGTGGAAGAATATCGCGCGGCATCGGCCACGGCCCCGCGCGGCCCCCGGCCGCTGGTGGTTCCTATTTCGGCCCGCAGCCGCGCTGGCTTGCGCCGGCTGGTCGCCGCCCTGCGCCCCCATGTGAACGACGCCAACCTCGACGCCCTGGCCTGGACGCTGCAAAGCGGCCGCGACCCGTGGCGCGTGCGGGTGGCCTTCGTCGCTGATGATGCCGCCGGATTGGTCCGGCGCATGGACGCCTTCCTCGCCGACGATTCCGCCGCGTGCGAGGTGCCGCGCCGCCATGCGGCCGACACCGTCGCAGAAACCGCCCCTGAAGCCGTCGCCCGCGCCTGGATGGCGGGCGGCGCCATGGACTGGAGCCGCCTGTGGGGCGGCGAGCCGCCCCGGCGGCTGGCATTGCCCGCGACGCCGTTCGAACGCAAACGCTATTGGCTGCCCGAAACCGAGGCGGCCGCCGCCACTGGCTTCGCCCTGCGCCCGGCGGGTGATGGCCGCTTCCTGGTCACCCTGAACGGCACCGAATTCTTCCTGGCCGACCACCGCTTGGGTGACCGCCCGGTTCTGCCCGGTGTCGCCTATCTGGAACTGGCGCGCGCCGCCGCCGCCCGCACCGGACTGGCCGTTTCCAGGGTGCGCGGCGTGGTGTGGGTGCGGCCGCTGCTGGTCGATGGCCCCACCACGGTCGAGGTCACCCTGGAGCGCACCGGCGGACAGGTGGAGATCGCCAGCCTGTCCGATGGCGGCGAGCGCGTGCTGCACGCTCAGTTGTGCCTGGATCAATCCGCCGCGGCACCGCTGCGGAGCAGCGTGGGCTTGGCGGCGCTGCGCGCCCTCCACGCTCGCGCCTTCTCGGCCGCCCAGGTCTACCAGTGCTTCGACGCCATGGGGCTGAATTACGGTCCCGGCCACCGTGCCGTCGCCGGGTTATGGACCGCACCCGGCCCCGAAGTGCTGGCCCGCCTAGCGCTGCCCGCAACGGTGGCCGACACCCTGGCGGCCTTCCCCTGGCACCCCAGCCTGCTGGACGGCGCCTTCCAGGCGGCGTTGGGCATGGCTTTGGCGGAAGACGAAGCGCCAACCGGCGCCGCCCTGCCCTTCGCGGTGAACGAGATGCGGGTGCTGGGACCGTGCGAGGCCGAGATGTGGGTGCACATCCGTCCCGCCGCCATGGCCGAGACGGCGCCGCGCGTGCGCACGCTGGACATTGACCTACTGGCCGCCGACGGCACGATCCGCATCGCCCTGCACGGCTTCGCCACCCGTGTGCCGCAACCGGCCGCCGATACCGCACCGGTTCATGTCTTCGCCCCCCGCTGGCAGGCGGCGCAACCGCTTCCCACCGCGATGGCCGACCGGTTGGTGGTGCGTGCTCCCGCCCACGGGCCGCTGGAGCAGCGCTACACCATCCTGGCGACCGAGGTTCTGGCAGCGGTGCAGCACCGGGCCGGATTGGTGCAGGTGGTGATCGAGGACGGTCCCGACGCCGAGGCGCTGGCCGGGATCATCGGTCTGTTGCGCAGCGCCGCCCTGGAACAGCCCGGCCTGGGTGGGCAGGTAGCGATCCTGCCGTCCGGCCTGCCCGAGGCCGAGGCACGGTTGGCCGAGGCCGCCGGTGCCGGTCCCGGAGCCAAACTGCGCCTGGAAAACGGCAACTGGTGGCAAGAGGTGTGGTGTCCTGCGCCTCCAGCGGCCGTCCCCGCCCCCTGGCGCGACGGTCAGGTGATCCTGGTCACTGGCGGCCTGGGCGGTTTGGGCCGCCATCTGGCCGCCGCCATCCGCACCGCCGCACCCAAGGCGACGGTCGTGCTGTGCGGCCGCTCGTCGGCCGACGATACCGCCCGCGTATGGCTGGAAACAGTCGGCGCCGAATACGTCGCCGCCGACATCGCCGATCCGGCGGCCACGACCCGGCTGATCGCCGACATCCGTGGCCGCCATGGACGGCTGGACGGGGTGATCCACGCCGCCGGCCGGCTGGACGACGGGCCGCTGACCGGCAAGACCGCCGCCGGACTGGCGGCGGTGCTGGCGCCCAAGGTGGCGGGCACACTGAACCTTGACCGGGCGCTGGGCGACGCGCCACTTGATTTCTTCGTACTGTTCTCGTCCATCGCGGCGATTCTCGGCAGTCCCGGCCAGACCGATTACGCCGCCGCCAACGGTTTTCTTGACGGATTCGCCGCCGGGCGCGAGGTGCGTCGCCGAGCCGGGTTCGCGCAGGGCCGTACCCTGACGGTGGCCTGGCCGTTCTGGGCCGAGGGTGGCATGGCCATGGACGCCGCCACCCAGGCGCTGACCGCCCGCACCATCGGCTTGACGCCGCTGGCCACCGCCGACGGGCTGGCGGCCCTGGCCGCCGCCATGGCCGCCGACGCGCCGCGCCTGCTGGTGGCGGCGGGCGATGGCGACAAGCTGGGCCGCCGGCTGGCCGGCACCGCCGCCGCCTCGGGCCGTCCGACGGTTTCCGTGCCACCGGCCCCCCTCGCGGCCGCGCCGATCCTAAGGGAAAAGCTGCTGGCCGCGCTGATGGTTGCCGCCGCCCGCCAACTCAAGGTGGCGGTGGCCGATCTGGCCGACGACGAGGAACTGACCGAATACGGCTTCGACTCCATCGGCTTCACCCAATTCACCAATGCCCTGAACGACCAGTTCGACCTGGAACTGACACCCACGGTGTTCTTTGAGCATCCAACCCTGGCCGGGCTGAGCGGCCATCTGGCCACCACCCACGCCGCGACCCTGGCGGCGCGGCTGGGCATCGAGGAACAGGTCGCCCCGCCGCGAGAGGCAATGGCACCTGCGGAACCCATGCCTGTCGCGCCGACACCCGCCCAATCCCCACGCCTGTCGGCGGCCCCCATCATGGCAGGCACGGCCCCCGAACCGGTGGCGATCATCGCCATGGCCGGCCAGTTCCCCGGGGCCGCCGACGTGGAGGGGTTCTGGGCCAATCTGGAGCAGGGCAAGGACTGCACCGCCGACATTCCCGCCGAACGCTGGGATTGGCGGGCGATCTGGGGCGATCCCCGCACCGAGCCGGGAAAATGCAACGTGCGCCGGGGCGGCTTCATCGACGGGGCGGATCGGTTCGATCCCGCCTTTTTCGGCCTGTCGGCACCCGAAGTCCGCGCCATGGACCCGCAGCAGCGCCTGCTGCTGACCCAGGCGTGGCGGCTGTTCGAGGATGCCGGCATCCCGCCCCGACGGATGTCGGGCAGCGATACCGGCGTGTTCATCGGCATCGCCGATACCGGCTATGGGCGGCTGGCCGCACAGGCTGGCGCCACGGTCGAAGGCTATGCCATGACCGGGCTGGCGCCGTCGCTGGGTCCCAACCGCCTGAGCTTCCACTTCAACCTGCACGGCCCCAGCGTGGCGGTGGAAACCGCGTGCTCCAGCGCCCTGGTGGCCGTCCACCGCGCGGTCGAGGCCATCCGAGGCGGCACCTGCGAAGCTGCCATCGCCGGTGGCATCAACCTGCTGCTGATGCCCGACACCTTCATTGGTTTCGCCCGTGCTGGCATGTTGTCGCCCGACGGACGTAGCAAGCCGTTTTCGGCCACCGCCGATGGTTATGGCCGCGGCGAAGGTGTCGGATTGGTGCTGTTGAAACGCCTGAGCGCCGCCGAGCGCGACGGTGACCGCATCCTGGCGGTGATCCGCGCCAGCGGCGAGAACCACGGTGGCCGCGCCAGTTCGCTGACCGCGCCCAACCCCAAGGCCCAGGCCGATTTGCTGCGGGCCGTCTGGCGCCGCTCGGGCCTCGACCCGCGCAGCGCCGGCTATGTGGAGGCGCACGGCACCGGCACGCCGTTGGGCGACCCCATCGAGGTCGAGGCGCTGAAAGCCGCCTTCGCCGATCTGACGCGCGAGGCCGAAGGTCGGTTCGGCCCCGCTCCGGCCATGGCTTGCGCCATCGGTTCGGTCAAATCCAACATCGGCCATCTGGAACTGGCCGCCGGGATCGCCGGATTGATCAAGGTGGTGGCGCAGATGCAGGCGGGCACCATCGCCGCCACCCTGCATTGCGACACCTTGAACCCGTACCTGAAGCTGGACGGTGGCCCGTTCAGGGTGGCGCGCGAGCGCCAGCCCTGGCCGCGCCCCATCGGCCGCGACGGCCACCCGCTGCCGCGCCGTGCCGGGGTTTCGTCGTTCGGCTTCGGCGGCGCCAATGCCCATGTGGTGGTCGAGGAATACATCGACCCCGCGCCGGTCACCGCCCCGGCGCGCCCCACCGGACCGGCGCTGCTGGTGCTGTCGGCCCATTCGCCCGAGGCGCTGAGCGCCCTGGCCCGCGACCTGCGCGCCTTCATCGCGCGCGGCGCGCATGACCTGGGCGACATCGCCCACGCCCTGCAAACCACGCGCGAGGCCATGGAGCACCGCCTGGCCTTTGCCGCCGCCGGTCCGGCCGAGGCGCTGGCCCGGCTGGACGCCTTCCTGGCCGATGCCGACGACCCGGCGTTGCATAAGGGCCGGGTCAAGGGCGGGCGCGGCGCCGTGTCGGTGCTGGAAAGCGATCCCGACATCGCCCGCGCCATCGCCGGACTGGCGGCCAAGGGCCGCGCCGACGGCCTGCTGGAAGTGTGGGTCAAGGGCTTCGCCGTGGATTGGGGCCTGCTGCATGGCGGCCGCCGCCCGCCCCGAATCGCCCTGCCCGCCTATCCGCTGGCCCAGGGACAATATTGGGTGCAATCCGGTCCTGTCACCGCCGCCATTCCCGCCCCGGCGCCGGTACCGGTGCCGGTCCCTGTACCCGTTCCCGTCGCGGCGGAAATCCCGGCGGAACCCGCCGACGACAACGCCGCCCTGGCGGCGGTGACGGACAACGCCGCCCTGGCGGCGGTAACGGACATCGCCGCCCGCGTGCTGGAAGTGGCGCCCGAAGTTCTGGACCCCGACGCCGAACTGGGCGAATTCGGTTTCGATTCCATCACCATGACCGGCTTTGCCGCCAAGGTGAACGCCGAGCTGTCGCTGAACCTGACCCCGGCGGATTTCTTCGAATTCGCCACCCTGGCGCGGCTGGCCCGCCACATCGCGGGCAGCGCCGTTCTGCCGCGCCGGGCTGCCGCCCCCGCCCTCCCCGCCCAAGCCGCCGCGCCGGTGGTGCGGTCGGCGCCCGTCGGCGATGACGATCCCATCGCCATCGTCGGTCTGTCCTGCGCCTTTCCCGGTGCGACGGACCCGGACGGATTCTGGGACGTGCTGATCAACGGCCGCGACTGCATCACCCCCATTCCCGCCGATCGCTGGGACTGGCGGGCTTTTGACGGCGACCCCAAGGCCGAGCACGGCAAGACCAACATCCATTGGGGCGGTTTCATCGACGGCGTGTTCGCCTTCGACCCGCTGTTCTTCGGCATCAGCCCGCGCGAGGCCAAGCTGATGGATCCGCAGCAGCGGCTGATGATGATGCATGCCTGGAAGGCCATCGAGGATTCCGGCCACGCGCCGCGTTCGCTGGCGGGGCGCCGGGTGGGCCTGTTCGTCGGCACCTCGTCCAGCGGCTACCGCGAGATCATCGGCGACGACACTGGCGGCGAGGGGTACGTCGCCACCGGCGCGGTGCCGTCGGTGGGACCGAACCGCATCAGCTATTTCCTGGATTGGCACGGCCCCAGCGAGCCGGTCGAGACCGCATGTTCCAGTTCGCTGGTGGCGCTGCACCGGGCGATTCAGTCCATGCGGGCGGGCGATTGCGACATGGCGGTGGTCGGCGGCGTCAACACCATCGTCACGCCCGAGGCCCATATCAACTTCGCCAAGGCGGGCATGTTGGCCCCCGACGGCCGCTG
This sequence comes from Pseudomonadota bacterium, assembly GCA_023426365.1. GTDB lineage: Bacteria > Pseudomonadota > Alphaproteobacteria > Rhodospirillales > Magnetospirillaceae > Magnetospirillum. Next base: position 28,244 of record JAFAAW010000028.1, on the reverse strand, counting down.
CAAGACCTTCTCGGCCCAAGCCGACGGCTACGGCCGTGGCGAAGGGGTCGGCCTGGTGGTGCTGAAGCGGCTGTCCGAGGCCGAGGCCGACGGCGACCCCATCCTGGCATTGGTGCGCGGCAGCGCGGTCAACCATGGCGGCCGCGCCAACTCGCTGACCGCGCCCAACACCGCCGCGCAGACGGCACTGCTGCGCGAGGCGCTGGCGCGCGCCGGTATCGATCCCGCCACCATCGGCTATATCGAGGCCCATGGCACCGGAACCAGACTGGGCGATCCGGTCGAGATCAACGCGCTGAAGGCCGCCTTTGGCGGCGCCCAGGGGGCGCGCATCGGCATCGGCTCGGTCAAGACCAATATCGGCCATCTGGAACTGGCGGCCGGGGCGGCCGGCATCGCCAAGGTGCTGTTGCAGATGCGCCATCGGACCCTGGCACCCAGCCTGCACTGCGCCGAGATTAATCCTTACGTCCAGCTGGACGGCAGCCCCTTCCACATTGTGCGCGAGGCCGAGGAATGGCAGCCGGCGGCCGCGGGCCTGCCGCGCCGTGCCGGAGTGAGCAGCTTCGGCTTCGGCGGCGTCAACGCCCACGTCATCCTGGAGGAATATTGCGCCCCCGCCGTGCCGCCCGCCCCGCCGGGTGGCCCGCGCGTCGTGGTGCTGTCGGCGGCCACTGCCGAGCGACTGGCCGACCAGGCCCGCAACCTGCGCGACTTCATCGCCGCCGGGCGGCTGGCCGAGGGCGATCTGGACGATCTGGCCTATACCTTGTGCCTGGGCCGCGACGCCATGAAGCACCGACTGGCGCTGGTGGCGTCGTCGCTGCGCGAAGTGCGGGAAAAGCTGGAACGCTTCCTGTCCGGCGATCACGGCGCAGTGGCCGTGGGCCGCATGGAGACCGGGCAGCGCCCCGGCCCCGCCATCGCCCCCGATCTGCCCGCCGACACCCTGGCGGCGCGTTGGGCCGCCGGGGCCGAAGTGGATTGGGCCGCCGCCTTTCCGGGGCGGCGGCGGCGCCTGCGCCTGCCCACCTATCCCTTCGCCCGCGACGTCTATCACATCACCGGGAGTACCCCGGCGGCGGCGCCCGCCGCCCCCTACAGCCGCCGCATCGAGGCCGAGCATTTCGTGCTGCGCGACCACCGGGTGCGCGGCGCCCGCATCCTGCCCGGCGCCATGGGATTGGAACTGGCCCGCGCCGCCGCCTCGGGTAACACCGGGTTCACGCCGCTGCTGTTGTCGCGGGTGGTGTGGCAGCATCCGCTGCGCCTGGACAGCGGCACCGTCACCATCACCGTGCCGCTGGCCGCCGCCCAGGGCGACATCCGCACGTTCCGCCTGTTGTCGGGCGCCGAGGATTCCCTGCCGCACATGCTGGGCCGGGTGGCGCCGTCGGACGGCATTGCCGAACATCTGGACCTGGATTCCATCCGCGCCCGCTGCGGCGAGGTGCTGAGCGCGGCGGAATTGTACGCCACCTATGACGGCCTGGGGCTGGAATACGGCCCGGCCTTCCGCGCGGTGGAACAGGTCCATCTGGGGCAGGACGAAGTGCTGGCCCGGCTGCGCCTGCCCGATGCCGCCCGCGACGGCGTCTTTGGGCTGCATCCGTCCCTGGTGGACGGCGCCTTCCAGGCGGCGCTGGGTCTGTTCGCCCGGGGCGGCGACGGCTCGGTCGCCCTGCCGTTCGGCCTGGACGAAGCCCATGTGCTGGCCCCCACCGCCGACACGCTGTGGGCGCATGTGCGCCGCGCCGCCAGCGCCCCCGGCACGGTCAGGCTGGACATCCGCGTCACCGGCGACGACGGAAGCGAATGCCTGCGCCTACTGGGCTTCACCCTGCGCCTGCTGAAACAGGAAAAGCCGTCGGGCGGCGGCGAGCGGACGCGCATCCTGGCGGAACTGACCGATCTGCTGGCGCGTGAAACCGGCCTGCCGCCCGCCGAGATCGAGGAACACGCAGCCCTTGAGGTCTATGGCATCGATTCGGTGATGATCACCCGCCTGACCGATTTGTTGGAGCGCGAGTACGGGCCGTTGCCCAAGACCCTGTTCTTCGATTGCCGCACCCTGGGTGCCCTGGCCGACTGGTTCGCCACCCGTCCCCCGGCTGCCGTGGCTGCGCAAGCAACCATGCCGGAACGGGCGGCACCGGTCGCGGTCACCTCGGCACCGGCCGATATACGGGGCGACTCCGGGAACGGCCCCATCGCCATCATCGGCATGGCCGGGCGTTTCCCCGAAGCCGCCGACCTGGACCAGTTCTGGCGCAATCTGGAACAGGGCCGCGACTGCATCCGCGAAATCCCGCCGGAACGCTGGGATCACGCCCGGTTCTTCGACCCCCGGCCAGGAACGCCGGGCAAGACCTATGGCAAGTGGGGCGGCTTCCTGGACGGCATCGACCGCTTCGACCCGCTGTTCTTCAACATCTCGCCGCGCGAGGCCCAGTACCTGGACCCCCAGGAACGGCTGTTCCTGCAATGCGCCTGGGAAACGCTGGAGGATGCCGGGCTGACCCGCGCCGCCATCGCCCCGGCGGCGCCACCGCTGGACGGCGGCGCGGTCGGCGTGTTCGTCGGCGTCATGTATTCGGAATACCAATTGCACGGCGCCGAGCGCACTGCCGCCGGGCAACCGCTGGCGCTGTCGTCCAGCGCCGCCTCGATCGCCAACCGGGTTTCGGCGTTCTGCGGCTTCCACGGCCCCAGCATGGCGGTGGACACCATGTGCTCGTCGTCGCTGACCGCCATCCATCTGGCCTGCGAAAGCCTGCGCGCCGGGTCGTGCCGGGTGGCGCTGGCGGGCGGCGTCAATCTGTCACTGCATCCCAATAAGTATTTGGGGCTGGGCCAGGGCCGCTTTCTGTCGTCGGACGGGCGTTGCGAAAGCTTCGGCAAGGGCGGCGACGGCTATGTGCCGGGCGAAGGAGTCGGCGCGGTGCTGCTGAAGCCGCTGGACCGGGCGCTGGCCGACGGCGACCGCGTGCTGGGGGTGATCCGCGCCACGGCGCTGAACCATGGCGGCCACACCAACGGCTACACCGTGCCCAACCCGGCGGCCCAGGCGGCGGTCATCGCCAGGGCGCTGGAGGCGGCCGGGGTATCGGCCCGCCGCATCGGCTATGTGGAGGCGCACGGCACCGGCACGGCGCTGGGCGACCCCATCGAGATCGCCGCGCTGTCGCGCGCCTTTGCCGGCCACACCAGCGAAACCGGGTTCTGCGCCATCGGCTCGGTCAAGTCCAACATCGGCCATTGTGAAAGCGCCGCCGGCATGGCCGGTCTGGCCAAGGTCCTGCTGCAATTCCGTCACCGCAAACTGGTGCCGTCGCTGCACTCAGTCACGCTCAATCCCGGCATCGATTTCGCCACCACGCCCTTCCGGGTGCAGCAGCATCTGGCCGACTGGCCGACGCCCGCCGATGGCGGGCCGCGTCTGGCCGGTCTGTCGTCGTTCGGAGCCGGCGGCGCCAACGCCCATCTGATCCTGGAGGAATTCGTGGCGCCGCCGGTGGCGGCTGCGCCCCCGCGCCGCGATGTCTTTCCGCTGTCGGCCCGCGATCCCCAACGGCTGGACGAGATGATCACCCGGCTGCGCGCCGCCGTGGCCGCTTTGCCCGAATCCGACTTGCCCGCCATCGCCCACACCCTGCAAGTGGGGCGCGAGGCGTTCGAGGAACGCTTCGCCGCGATTGCCGCCACCAAGGCCGAGTTGCTGGCGGCGCTGGACCAACGCGACGGCGCGCGGGACCGCGCCGGACGCAATCAGGGCGCGGCGCCCTTGGACGATGCCGCCGCGCTGGCCGCCGCCTGGGTGCGCGGCGCGGCGGTGGATTGGCGGGTTTGGCGGGGCAATCCGGTGCCGCGCCGCCTGTCCCTGCCGCCCTATGCCTTCGCCCGCGACCGCTATTGGCTGCCGGACGAAACATCCCCCGCCGCCCCGTCCCTGCCGTTGCTATTCGCCCCGCGCTGGCGCGAACGGCCCGCGCAAGCCGAAATCCCGGTGCCCGCCCGGCGGCTGGTGGTGCTGGTGGACCAGCCGGAAACCGCCCGCGTGACGGCTGATGTGACGTTCTTTCCGGCGGCCCCTTATGACGACCACGCCGCCCGCCTGCTGCCCCTGCTCCAGGATCTGTTCCGCAGCCGCCCCGATACCGCGCTGGTGCAGGTGGTGGTGCCCAAGGCCTCGCTGCTGGAGGGCTTGGCCGGGCTGTTGCGCAGCGCCCGGCTGGAACGGCCCAGCGTGCGCTGCCAGCTGATCGCGCTGGACATGGGCCGCGCCGATGCCGCCCGCCTGCTGGATGGCGATGCCGCCAGCGCCGATGCCGACATCCGCCATGATGGCGGCGCCCGGCTGGTCCGCCATTGGCAGGAAGTGACACTGCCCGCCGCCCGCTCGCCCTGGCGCGGCGATGGCGTTTATCTGATCACCGGCGGCAATGGCGGCATCGGCCGTCAGGTTTGCGCCCACATCCTGGCCCGTGCCCCCGGCGCCACCCTCTGGCTGTGTGGCCGCTCGGCCCGCCAGGACCAGGACGCCCGCGTGCGTTACCGCGCCGTCGACGTCACCGATGCCGCCGCCATGGGCGGGCTGGTGGCGGAAATCCTGGCGGAACATGGCCGCCTGACCGGCGTGATTCATGCCGCCGGGCTGACCCGCGACAGCCTGCTGGTGCGCAAGGACCCGGCCGAATTACGCGCGGTGCTGGCGCCCAAGGTGGCGGGCACCCTGGCACTGGATGCCGCCACCGCCGCCTGCGGCCTGGAGCTGTTCGTGCTGTTCGGATCGGTGTCCGGGGCGCTGGGCAATGCCGGGCAGGCCGATTACGCCGCCGCCAATGCCTGGCAGGATGCCTTCGCCGCCCACCGCAACCGCTTGGCCGCGCGCGGCGAGCGCCAGGGCCGCGCCATCGCCATCGACTGGCCCTATTGGCGGGACGGCGGCATGCGCCTGGGCGACGACACCATCGCCGCCATGGAACGAGCCGTCGGCGCCCGGCCGCTGGCCACCGCCGCGGCCCTGGCGGCCCTGGACGCCATCGTCGCCCAAAACGTCGAGGACCAGATTCTGGTGCTGGACGGCGACCGCGATCGCCTGCGTGCGCTGATGGCTCCCGGCCCCGCCGCTGCCGCCGGCAGGGCGCCTGCCCCTGCCGCCTCCCGTGCTGCCGCCTCCCCCGCCGCCGCCATGGCAAAACTGGTGGGAGAGTGCGTGGCCCAGGTGCTGCACGTTCCCGCCGACAAACTGGACGCGGACGCGCCGTTCGACCGCTTCGGAATGGACTCGGTTTCGGCGCTGGAAATCGTCGCCATGCTGGAAGGCAAGCTGGGGCCGCTGCCGCCCACGCTGTTGTTCGAAAACCCGTCCGTCAACCGGCTGGCCCGCGCCCTGGAAGCGACCGCCACCCCGGCCGACCCGGCGCCGCCCGTGACCGCGTCCGACGACATCGCCGTCATCGCCGTGGCCGGACGCTATCCCGGCGCGCAGACGCCCGAGGAATTGTGGACATTGCTGCGCGACGGCGGCGACGCCATCACCGAAGTGCCGACCGGGCGCTGGGACCCCGCTTATTCCCCCGCCAAGGGCAAGCCCGGCGCCAGCCACTGCAAATGGGGCGGCTTCCTGGACGGCATCGAGTGCTTCGATGCCGCCTTCTTCGGCTACCATCCCCGCGCCGCCGATCTGGCCGACCCCCAGGAACGGCTGTTCCTGGAAACCGCGTGGCACCTGCTGGAACGTGCCGGCCACCCCCGCGCCCGCCTGCGCGACCGTTACGATGGCCGCGTTGGCGTGTTCGTGGGCGCCATGTACCAGCATTACGCCGCCCTGGCCGACGACGCCGAAACCCGCTCGCTGCTGCTGCTCAATTCCTATTCTGCCCTGGCCAACCGGGTGTCGTTCTTCTTTGACCTGCAAGGACCGTCGGTGGCGGTGGACAGCATGTGTTCGTCGGGACTGGAAGCGGTGCGCCAGGCCTGCCACAGCCTGAAGGCCGGGGAATGCCGCCTGGCCATCGCGGGCGCCGTCAACCTGTCGCTGCTGGGGGCCAAATACCAGGGCCTCAGCCGCGCCGGACTGGTGGGCAGCGGCGCCGACAGCCGTAGCTTCGCCGACGGCGACGGCTATCTGCCGGCCGAGGGGGTGGGCGCGGTGCTGCTGAAGCCGCTGGCCGACGCGCTGGCCGACGGCGACCGCGTGCTGGCGGTGATCAAGGCCGCCGCCGCCAACCACGGCGGCCATTCCGCCGGCTACGGCGTGCCCAGCGCCGACGCCCAGGCCCGTCTGGTGGAGGAATGCGTGCGCCGGGCCGGCATCGACCCGGCGACCATCGGCTATGTGGAGGCGGCGGCCAACGGTTCCGCCCTGGGCGACGCCATCGAGCTGCGCGCCCTGACCCGCGCCTTTGCCGCCATGGGGATCAGCGATGGCGCCGTGGCGCTGGGCGCGGTCAAGGCCAACCTGGGCCATGCCGAGGCCGCCTCGGGCATGGCCCAATTGACCAAGGTCCTGTTGCAGCTAGAGCACCGCACCCTGGCGCCGACGCCCCGCCCGGCCGCCATCAACCGGGCGCTGGATTTCGACCATTCCCCCTTCCGTCCGCAATGGCAGGCGGCGCCGTGGCCGGCGCCCCTGGCGGACGGTCGGCCTCAGCCGCGTCGCGCGCTGGTCAGCGCGTTCGGCGCCGGCGGTTCCAACGTCATGCTGGTGGTCGAGGAAGGACCCCCGCCCGCCCTGGCGGCGACCGAGACGCGGTGCCGCCGTCTGTTCCCGGTGTCGGCCCGCACTCCTGGGCAATTAGCCGAAATGCTGGACCGGCTGGCCCGCTTCGTCGAGGACCGGCCGGACGTGTCGCTGGCGGCGCTGTCGCGCACGCTCCGCCTGGGCCGCGAAGATATGGAGCACCGGGTGGTGGTGGCCGCCTCGGACCGGGCCGAACTGCTGGCCCGGCTGCGCGCCGTCCGGCCCGGCGACCCGCCAGAAAGCATGGACGAACCGCCTGCGGACGAGATGACGCCCATGCTGGTTCTGCCGCCCTATCCCTTTGCCCGTGATCGCCACTGGTTGCCCCGCGCCGAGCCGCCGGCCGCCGCCGCCGGCCCGCTGCTGCCGCTGATCATCAGCGTCCTGGCCGCCGAGCTGGGGGTGGACGGCGGCACCCTGGCCCCAGACACCCCGTTCGCCGCCTTAGGTCTGGATTCCATGATGGCGCTGCGCCTGGGCTATGCCGTCGAGGAGGCAACCGGCATCCGCCTGCAGCGCCGCGACCTGGAAAACGCCGCCACCCCGGCCGCTCTCGCCGCCCAGTTGGAAGCGCGACCGGAAACGGCAGCGGCCGAGGTCGCCAAAACCTCGCCCACGGCGGCCGGCCTGTGGCGCACCCCGCTTAGCGAGGGGCAGAAGGGATTGTGGGTGGTCCAGTCACTCTATCCGCAGGGCAACAGCTACAACGTGCCGCTGGCCTTCCGCGTCTCCGGCCTGGACCTGGAGGCGCTGGAGCGGGCCTGCCGCTGGCTGGGCCAGACGTTCCCGGTGCTGACCGCCACGATCGGCGACCATCAGGGCGATCTGGTACAAACGGCGGGGGCCTTGCCGAGCTTGCAAAGATTGGCTTTGCCCAAGGGCATGGAGCCGCTGGATTTCGCCCGCCGCCGCGCTGGCCGGCCCTTCGCCCTGGCCGAAGAGGGACCCTCCCGCTTCGAGCTGCTGAGCGGCGGCGCTCTGGGGGCCGATCACCACATTCTGCTGATCGTGGTCCACCATATGGCGTTCGATGGCGCCTCGGCGGCGGTAGTGGCACAGGCGCTGTGGACGGCCTATGGGCGCTTTGCCACAGGTCAGGACGCCCCCGACCGGCCCGCAGCCGCCGATTTCGCCGATTTCGTCGCCTGGGAACGGGATTTCCTGGCGTCGGAGCGGGGACAGGCGCAGATGCGCCATTGGCTTGACGTTCTGGCCGGCGAGCTGCCGGTGACGCAATTGCCCGCCGACCACACGCCAAAGCCGGGCACCGCCATCGATGGCCGCACCCTGGAAAGCCGGCTGGAAGCGCCGCTGATCCACGCCGCCCGCCGCACCGCACGCGACCTGGGAACGACCCCGGCGGCGCTATTCCTGACTGTATTCGCGGTGCTGCTCTATCGCCACACCGGCCTGGGCGACATGGTGGTGGGCGTTCCCGTGCTGCGCCGCAACGAACGCCGGTTCTTGGGCGCGGTCGGTTATTTCGTCAACATGCTGCCGCTGCGTCTGGCGGTGGCGGGCGACCGCAGCGCGGCCCAGGCGGTACGCGACACCCACCGCCGGCTGGTGGACGGCCTCGACCACGGCGAGGTGCCATTCGCCGCCGTCGCCCGCGCCCTGGGTGGAGGGACGCCCGCCGAACCGCCCTATCAGGTCAGTTTCGCCTACCAGAATTTCCCGCCGGGCGCCCCCGCCGAACTGCCGCCCGGAACCGGCGCGGTCAGCTTCCTGCCCGAACTGCACCAGCCCGGCGACGGCCCCTTCGGCCTGGAACTGTACGAGGACGGCGACACCATCCGCGTGGTCGCCGGCTACGACGGCAACCGCTTCGACGCCGCCAGCATTAGCCACCTGCTGGAACGTTTCGCCCGGCTGGCCGCCGCCCTGTGCGCCGATCCCGAGCGGGCGGCGGGCAAGCTGGACATGCTGGCCTCGGCCGAACGCAAACGGCTGCTGGGCCACGCCGCCTGTCCGGCCGCCCTGCCCCGCCGCCCCGGTGTGGTGACCGACTGGATTGCCGAACAGGCCAAGGCCAATCCCCATGCGGTGGCCGTCGAGGCGGGGGACGAAACCCTGAGCTATCGCCAGCTCACCCGTCGCGCCAACCGGCTGGCCCGCCACCTGCGCCGGGCGGGCGTCAGGCCCGGCGACGCGGTGGCGGTGCTGTTGGGCCGCGACGGCGACGGCATCGTAACCTTGCTGGCGGTCCTGGCCCTGGGTGGGGTGTGGGTGCCGCTCGACCCCGAGGCACCGCCACAACGGCTGCGCGCCATGCTGGACGATTGCGGCGCCCGCGCGTTGGTGGGCAAGGGCACGGCGGCAGCCCGGCTGTCGGTACCGCTGACCGTCGATCTGGAGCGCGACAACGCCGCCATCGCCACGCGCCCGGCCCGGCGACTGAAGAACGGCCCGGCCCCCGACGCCCCCGCCTACATGATCTACACCTCCGGTTCGACCGGAACGCCCAAGGGCGTCATGGTGTCGCATCGCGCGCTGGCAGGGCATGTGCAAGCGATCACCGGCACATACGGGCTGAGTGCGGCCGATGCCGTGCTGCAATTCGCCCCCCATGTGGTCGATACCGCCCTGGAACAGATACTGCCTACGCTGGCGATCGGCGCCCGGCTGGTGCTGCGTTCCGGCCCGGTGTGGACGCCCGATGCCCTGCACCGCATCCTGGTGCAGCGGCGCATCAGCGTCGCCGACCTGCCGCCGGCCTACCTGCGCGAGGCGCTGCTGGCATGGAACGACGGCCCCGCCGCCCCGCCGCCAGCGCTGCGCCTGCTGATTGTCGGCGGCGAAACCCTGTCGGCCAACACCGTGCGGCTATGGCAGACCGGACCGTTGGCTTCCGTCGCGCTGACCAACGCCTATGGCCCGACCGAGGCCACCATCACCTGCCTGACCCAGACGGTGGACCGCGCCGCGCCGCCGGGCGCGGCCGTGCCCATCGGCCGCCCCGTGCCGGGCACCATCGCCCTGGTGCTGGATCGCGACGGCAATCCGGCGCCCGAGGGAGTGATCGGCGAACTGCATGTGGGCGGCGACCGTCTGGCGCTGGGCTATCACGGCCGCCCCGACCTAACGGACGAACGCTTCATCACCTGGACCGACGGCAAGCGGCAATGGCGACTGTACCGTACCGGCGATCTGGCCTCGGTCATCCCGGGAACCCGGGGCACCATTGCCTTTCAAGGCCGCATCGACCATCAGGTCAAGATTCGCGGCTTTAGGGTCGAACCGGGCGAGGTCGAGGCCGCTTTGGCCGGTTTTGGCTTGCGTGAGGTTGCGGTGGTGCCGCGTCGGGACGGCACCGGCAACACCGTGCTGACCGCCTATGTAGTACCCGCGCCGGACAGGCCCTTCGACGAGGCCGCGTTGCGCGGCCACATGGCCGCCCGCCTGCCGGCGCCCATGCTGCCAGCCGCCTATGTGGTGCTGGACCGCCTGCCGGTCACCGCCGGCGGCAAGCTGGACCGCGCCGCCCTGCCCGAGCCGGCCGGCAGGACGGCCGGCGCCCATGTCCCCCGCGACGAGGTCGAGGACGGCCTGCGCCGGCTATGGGGGGAAATCCTGGGCCGCGACGCAACTGGCATCGGCATTCACGATGATTTCCAATTGTGCGGCGGCCATTCCCTGCTGTGGGTCCGACTGCTGTCCGAAATCGGCCGCCGCTTCGGCTGCCGCCCGGCCGCCGCCGAGTTTCTGGACGCCATCACCATCGCGCGTCAGGCCGAGATCCTGCGCCGTGCGCTGGAACCGGCATCCGCCGCCCCCGGTGATACCGTGATCCTGCTGCGCGGCGGCGACCGGGAGCGGCGGGCCTTGCCGCTGTTCCTGGTGCATGCGGCGGCGGGCACGGTAGACACGTATCTGGAGCTGTCCCGCCGCCTGCCCTCTGTCATTGACGTATACGGCCTGCAGGCGCCGGGACTGGATGGCCGGGCGCCACCGTGTACCGATCTGTCCGCGTTGGCCGCCCATCACGTCGCCGCCCTGCGCCGCGTCCAGCCCCAGGGACCATATCAACTGGCCGGCTGGTCGCTGGGCGGTGTCGTCGCATTCGAGATGGCCCGCCAATTGCGGGGCAACGGCCACGAGGTGAAACTGCTGGCGCTGATCGATTCCTATCCACCGGACGTCCTGCGTCGGTTCGATGCAGCCGCGGCCAGCCCGGATCAGACCTTCACCCGCGACGTCCTGGATGCGGCAGGGCCGCTGCCCCCCGCCGAGGTCGAGCGCCTGCGGCGGCTCTACCTGGCCCATGTCGCGGCGCTGGCGGCCTATGCTCCATCAACCTACGACGGCCCCTTGACGGTGTTGCACGCCACCCACGCCGGGCTGGACGCCCCATGTTGCGGCTGGGACGCCCTGGCCGGCGGCGAGATCGCCGTCCACGCGGTGCCGGGCGATCACTACACGTTGTTGCGCCCGCCTTACGCGGATGCCTGCGCCGCCATTCTGGGCCAGGCTCTGACCGCCACGGCGGCAGCCGACTGATGCCGGATCGCCCATAGATGGGCGCTGGCGTCATACTCAACCTTACCGCATAATGCCCGCGATAGGGGACGCGTGACCATTTTAGGGGGATTTGCCGTCACATGGCCAACATGGACGACGATTATGACGATTGGCAGGGCCCTCGTCAGCGCCAGCTCGTGCGTGTCACCACCGCGGTCCTGCTGTCCCTGGGGCTGCTCATTGCCAGCATAGCCTTGTGGAACCGGGTGGTCATCTCGATCCATTCCGGTCAGGCCGGCGTTCTCTATAGCTTCTTCCGCGGCACCGATCAGGGCAACATCCACGACGAAGGCGTGCACCTGATCTGGCCGTGGAACACCATGTACATCTACGACGTCCGTTTCCAGACGCGTGAACAGACCTATTCCCTGCTGACCAACGGCGGCCTGCCGGTGGCCCTGAAGGTGGCCATCCGTTTTCAGCCCGACATCCGCATGCTGCCGCGCCTGCACGTGGCGGTGGGACCCGATTATGTGGAAAAGGTGGTGTTTCCCGAAACCGAGGCAGCCCTGCGCCGCGCCGTCGGCCAATACGGCCCGGAGGAGGTTTACACCAGCCATCGCGGCTTCCTGGAATCGGTGGTGGTCAGCAGCCTGTCCAAGATGGAAAACCGCTACATCATCGTCGACGACGTGCTGGTGAAATCGGTGGACCTGCCGCCGACCGTGCGCGATGCCATCGAGCGCAAGCTGGCCCTGCATGAAGAGGAAAAGGCGTTCCAATACCGCCTGTCCATCGAACAGAAGGAAGCCGAACGCAAGCGCATCGAGGCGCAGGGTATCCAGACCTATCAGCAGACGATCGGCAAGAGCCTGACCCCGGACCTGCTGCGCTGGCAGGGCATCCAGGCCACGCGCGAGCTGGCCACCTCGCCCAACGCCAAGACCGTGGTGGTCGGCGCCGGCAAGGATGGCATGCCCCTTATCCTTGGAGGCGACCGCTGATCCCCCGTCGCTTCGGACTTGCCGCACTTGCCCTCGTCGTCCTGGCGGCGGTAGGGGGCGGAGTGTTGCTGGCGCAGTCTCGCCAGCAGCCACAAGACCACATGATCGAGATTGCCGTCGTCTATTCGCCCGACGAAGACGCCCAGGACTTCCAGGCTGGCGCCCAGATCGCCATTGATCAAATCAACGCCGAAGGCGGCCTGCTGGGCCGTCCGGTCGGGATCCGCCTGTTTCAGGAGGAAAGCTACACCGACAAGGTCGAACTGGAAAAGTTGGTGGCCCGGACGCTGCGCCAAGCCACGACCATCGGCAAACTCCCGTCGGTCCTGGCGGTGATCGGCCACGGCTCCTCGGCCACGGCGGTGCCGGCCAGCGCGGTCTACGACCGCTATAACAAGCTGTTCCTGGCAACCCACGCCACCGCCACGTCGCTGAGCAACCACCGCTTGGACCTGACCTTCGCCATGCAGCCCAACAACGCCGAGAATGCCGCCCATCTGGCGCATTGGGCGCTGTCGCAGGGCATTCGGAGGGTGGTCGTGCTGTCGGACAATTCCGGCTATGGCATCGAAACCACCGACCAGTTCCGCAGCCAGTTCGCCCTGGGCGGCGGCAGCGTGCTGTATCGGGGTCGGCTGACCACCAGCAGCAAATCCATTGATGATCTGCTGTTGTTCCTGATGGACAACGACGTGTTCAAACCCGCAGAGGTGGATGCCTTCTTCGTCACCTCGTCGGCAACGTCGGAATCGGCCCAGTTCATTTCCCGCGCCCGGCAGCTCGGCCTGCGAATGCCGATCATCGGACCGGAATATCTGTACTCCCGTCAGGTCGAGGAATGGGTCGGGCCGCAGGCCATGCATAACGTCGTCGCCATCTCGATCTTCGATGGCGAGACCACCTCACCCGAGGGGCTGCGGCTGTCCGAGCCTTTCCTCAAGGCCACCGGCCATCCGCCCGGGCTGATCGGCGTCATGGGATACGATGCGGTCCGGGTGCTGGCCTATGCGGTGCGGCGCACCGGCTCTCTCAGCCCCGAGGCCATCGCCGACACCTTGCGCATCATCCGATACGAGGCGCCTTATCTTGGCGCCTCGGGACCGGTGGTGTTCGACTCCCATGGCCGAATCGCCGACACCAGCGCCCATGTCGTCCGCCACGACGGCACCCGTTTCCGCACTGTTGCCAGCTATCGCAAACCGCTGGCATCGACGGCAACTGCCCGCGAAAGGAGTTCCTTGCCATGATCTACATCCTTCACCCGGGCGTGATGTTCCTGTGGGTCGCCACTGCCTGGCTGATCGGATTGCTGGGCCGTCACAAGCGTTTCGGCTTTTTTGGCAACTTCCTGATCTCGTTCCTGTTCAGCCCGGTGGTCGGCGTCATTGTGTTGCTGGCCTCGGACGACCGTCGCGTTCCCCGCCGCTCCTGAACCAAAGGATCGGTCGCGGTCTTGTGCCCTGGCTTCCCCAGTGCGATGACCTGACGACCTTTCCACAAAAGCCTGCCCGCGACTTCGACCGCTGGCCGCGAAGCAGCCCGTGGCGCGGCGATTTCGGAAAAGCTGTGACTTTGCCGGGAAGAAGCCCGCACGCCAATCCGCGGCAGCCATAACAAAGCCGCCCTTCCCGTCAGGGAAGGGCGGCTTGCATTTCACCGACAGGAATCAGGCGGCCGAGGCCGGCGCCTCTTCGGCGGAAGCGCGCTTTGCCCCCTTGACCTTAGCGGCCAGCGCCTTGCCCTTTTCGAACTGCTCCTTGTAATAGGAGCGCATGGCCTCGGTGCTGAGGTCGAAGATGTCGCCGCCACCTTCGTAATGCTTGATGAAGACGCGACCGACTGCATAGGTGGAGGCGCCCGAAAGCACCGGCAACGACACCATGCCCATCATCCAGCCGACGCCGGGGATCAGCTTGGTCAGGCTGACCGCGACCGCCATGCCGGCACCATAACCGACCACACCGCCGGCCAGCGAAGCGATCACCTTGCGGCCCACGCCCTCCGAGAAGGGCTTGCCGTACAGCTCCGACAACTTCTGGATCATGCGAAGCTCGATGGCCACCACGGCCGCAATGTCGAACAACGGCACCGGCACGATGGACGCCGCCACCGAACCGATGACGTAATCCTTGACCAGACTTTCGGCGATCAGGCTGCGGCCGACGGCTTCGGATGCCGGCGCGATTTCGGGAGCGGAAACGGGAGTTTCGGAAGCGGCGGTCTGGTCAGCCATGGATATTCTCCAGTTGCGCCCCGCGTTCCAGTCGAAGCGCAGGGGGAATTCGGCGGTGTCAAGGGCGTGACGCATTAACACGCCAAGACCCTACCTGCATCGTTCAATAAAAGAAAGTAAGAATGATACCGAAGCGGGATTTCCCGCTCGAGTTCATCGCTCAATCATTGCCAGACGGCAGCGGCCGCGCTAGCGTGGCCGGATACGCTTAGACAAGGCCCATTCCCGTGTCCGCTTTGCCGTTGCCCGTGGTCTTTTGCTTCGCCGGTCAGGGATCGCAATATTACCGCATGGGGGCCGAGTTACTGGAAAGCCAGCCGGTTTTCCGCCATTGGATGGAAACCGGCGACGCGCAGATCCGCCGTCGTCTGGGTTTCTCGGTACTCGACGAAGTGTATGGCGCCGCCGTCCGCCCGGACCAGCCGTTTGATCGGCTCGAGGCCAGCCATCCCGCCATCTTCCTGGTCCAATACGCGCTGGCCAAACTCCTCGCGGCGCTTGGTTTGCGTCCCGACATGCTGTTTGGGGTCAGTCTGGGCGAATTCACCGCCCAGGTGGTGGCCGGCATGATTCCCTTCGATGCCGGCTTGGCCGCCGTCGCCGACCAACCCGCCCTTTTTGCCAAATCTTGCCCGCCGGGGGGCATGGTGGCGGTGCTGGGAGCGCCGTCCTGGCACCAACGCTCGTCCGTATTGGCGCAAAAGACCGAGGTGGCAGGCATTAACTCGGACGGCCATTTCGTGCTGTCCACCTTGGCCTGCGACCTGGCGACGGTGGAAAGCGAGCTGCGCGAAAACGATCTTCCGTTCCAACGCCTGCCGGTCCCCTTTGCCTTTCATTCACGCTTCATTGCCGCGGCTGAGGCCCCCTGGCGGGCAACCTTCGGCACGCAACGGCGCGAAAGCTCGTTCTGGCCGGTGTGGTCGGCGTGCCTTGGCGGCCCGGTCGGCCCCGCCGATCCAGATTTGGGATGGCGCATCGTGCGCCAGACCATGGACGTGCGAACGACCGTGCAGGCAATTGAGAACAGGGGCGGCGCCCTCTACGTCGATCTCAGCCCTTCCGGGACCCTGGCGGCACTTCTTCGCCAACAATTGGGGCCACACTCGGCTCCCCGCATCCTGTCAATCCTGTCCCCCTTCGGCGGCAACGGCGAACGCTTGGCCAAAGCAATCGCCCTCTTGTCTGGTTGGGGGCGGTGATCGGCGACCGCATCATCACGCTGTCTCCGAGGCGACGTTCTACAAGCGGAAGGCCAAATAAGGCGGGCTGAAGATGTCTGAAGCCAAGCGTCTGAAGGCGCTGGAGGACGAGAATGGCCGGCTGAAGACGCTGCTGGCGGAAGCCATGCCCGACAACGCCGTTTTGAAAGAGATTTCCTCGATAAATGGTGACGCCCGCCGCCAGGCGGACCGTCGTCGCTCATGTCCGGGAATTGTTCGGATTGAGCGAGCGCCGGGCGTGCCTAGATGTGAAGTCTCAGGAGGTTGCCCATTCGGTCCCCCTGAGTAGCCAAAGTGTCGCAACTTCAGCTTCCACGGATCAGACCGAGTGGGCAACCTCCTGAGACTTCACATTTAGACCGTCGAGCGTCAAACATGACGCGGGACGGTCTGGTTTTATGTTTGGCCCTCGCGGGGCGTGCGGCCGTGCGCCAGATTGAGCGGTCCCCGCTCCAGGCCTGGCGGCAGGGGGTGTTTTCCTTAGCGGGCGCTATTCCTTGGCGGCGGGGTCGGTCGCCGGCCCCAGCACGTGGGCCAAATCCTGCACCCGGCGCCGCACCTCGGGATCGCGGATGCGATAATAGGCGCGCACCAGTTCCAGCGTCTCGCGCTGGATCAGCATGCCTTCCTCGGCAATCGGCGGGTCCTCGGTGGCGCGGACCATGTTGCGCGGGCTGGCGGCCATGGTCTCGGCCTCCATTTCCTCGAAGAAATAGCTGACCGGCACGTCAAGCACGCGCGACATGTCGTAAAGGCGCGACGCCCCGATGCGGTTGGCGCCGCGCTCGTACTTCTGCACCTGCTGGAAGGTCAGGCCCAGCGCCTCGCCCAGCTTTTCCTGGCTCATGCCAAGCAGGGTGCGGCGCAGGCGGACACGGGCGCCCACATGCACATCGATGGGATTGGGGCGCCCCGACGGGGTGCGCCCCCGGCTGGCGCGGCGAGAAACCCCGGCAGTGCTCTTGCGAATGGCCTGGGACATAAGTTATCACCTCTGATAATCGGGCGCGCAGGGGGGACGCGCGCCTTTATGATCGACGTCCGAAAACACCTCTTCCGGCGGGAAACGCACAGTTACCCAGTGTCTTGATTTGGGAGAGGGGGGCACCACCCACAATAGCTGCATCTTGCAGGCATGTGTAGGGTGAAATGGGGTGGCGCATGGGTGCATTGCACGATCCGGTGGATTTGCTGACCCAGGATTTGGCCGGAAATCCGGCCCACGACCACCGCGAACGGGTGTTCCTGAACCACGCGGCACAATACGGCGTCAGCCACTTCGCCTATGCGAACACCCGCATGCCCCAGGGCCACCTGCACGTGGAGACCAATTACCCGCAGGAATGGGCCACCCGCTACCTGGCGCAGGGCTATGTGGGCATCGACCCGGTGCCCCTGGAAGCGCGGCGCTCGCCCATTCCGTTTCGCTGGCGCGACGCCCTGGCCCTGCCGGCCCATGGGGAGCAGGCCCGGCACCTGTTCCATGAGGCGGCGGCGTTCGGCCTGCGCGACGGCTATTGCGTGCCCATCCACGGCGGCGGCTTTTCCATGATGAGCCTGGTGGTGGAGGATCGCGCGCTGTTCGGCCGCACGGGGATGCAACGGCGCCAAGCCTTGCACCTGCTGGCGCTGCACTACCACCTGGGGTGCGAACGCGCCCTGAGCGCGGCCGCCCTCCCCGCCCCCCGCCTCAGCCCGCGCGAGCGGGAGGTGCTGCTGTGGACCGCCAAGGGCAAAACCGGATGGGAGATCGCCCAGATCCTGCACCTGGCCGAGCGCACCGTCACCTTTCATATAGAGAACGCCAAGATAAAGCTGGGCGCCGCCAGCCGCACCCAGGCGGTGGTCACGGCCCTGAGCCTGGGCCTGATCCGCCCCTGACGCCCGCGCCCCTGTAACTTCCGACAGGGGCAGCCCGCAGGCAGCGCGCTGTACCATACCCGCCGACGCCTGCATTCGAATGCGTCGGCGGGGGAGGAAGAAAGCCGATGACCGTGATCCCGTTTCCCAACACCGCGCGCCGCGATAGCCGGCTGCGCGGTATCGAACAATGCCTGGACTCGCTGGCCGCCGAGGCGGGGGACATGGGCCTGGACCTGCTGGCCCACCTGATCGCCGTGGCCCGCTGCGAAGCCAGCGAAGCACTGGAGCACGACCGCCGCCACGGCTCTTGACCGCCCGGCCAGCACCAAACGCAAAACGCCCCCGGAGAGCGATCTCCGGGGGCGTTTGCGTTCGAAAAGCCTCGAAAAGGCTTAGCCGACGATCTCGCACTGCGAGAAGAAGTAGGCCACTTCGATGTTCGCGTTTTCCAGCGAATCCGAGCCGTGGACCGAGTTGGCTTCGATCGACTCGGCGAAGTCGGCGCGGATGGTGCCGGGGGCGGCGTTGGCCGGGTTGGTGGCGCCCATGATCTCGCGGTTCTTGGCGACGGCACCCTCACCCTCGAGGACCTGAACGACCACCGGGCCGGAGGTCATGAAGGCGACCAGTTCGGGGAAGAACGAGCGCTCGCGGTGAACGGCGTAGAAGCCCTCGGCCTGCTCCTTGGTCAGGCGGACGCGCTTCTGGGCGACGATGCGCAGGCCGGCCTCTTCAAAGCGGGCATTGATCTTGCCGGTGAGGTTGCGGCGGGTCGCGTCCGGCTTGATGATCGACAGGGTGCGTTCGGTAGCCATGCTCAATGAATCCTTTTCGGCGGTTAGCGCGCCCTCCGCCTTCCTTCCCATCGGTTCCCGAAGACGGGCGCGCACAAAAGGCCCCGGTCCGGCCGGCGGTCCGGGGGTGGCGGGGTTATACAGCCTTCGCCCCCCAAGAGCAACACAGTTGGCGCACACGCCAAGCGTAGGGATGGCGCGCGGGCGCGGCGCGTGATATTCCCACGCCCGCCATGCTGCATATCAACAATCTCGTCTTCCGTATCGGTGGCCGCGTCCTGATCGACGACGCCACCGTCCACGTGGCCGCCGGCGCCCGCGTCGGCCTGGTCGGGCGCAACGGCGCCGGCAAATCCACGCTGTTCAAGCTGATCTTGGGCGAACTGCACGCCGATGCCGGCGAGATCATCCTGCGGCCGCGCGCCCGCATCGGCCGGGTGGCCCAGGAAGCGCCCGAGGGCGAAACCAGCCTGATCGATTGCGTGCTGGCCGCCGACACCGAGCGCGCCCGCTTGCTGGCCGAAGCCGAGGATTGCCACGACGCCCACCGCATCGCCGAGATCCACGAGCGCCTGAACGCCATCGACGCCCATTCGGCGCCCGCCCGCGCCGCCGCCATCCTGGCCGGCCTGGGCTTCGACGCCGACGCCCAGACCCGGCCGGTCTCGTCGTTCTCGGGCGGCTGGCGCATGCGCGTGGCGCTGGCCTCGGCGCTGTTCGCGCGGCCCGACCTGCTGCTGCTGGACGAACCCACCAACCACCTGGACCTGGAAGCCACGCTGTGGCTGCAATCCTATCTCGGGTCCTATCCCGGCACGCTGATCGTCATCAGCCATGACCGCGAGCTTCTGAACGAGGTGTGCTCGCGCATCGTTCACCTGGAAGCCTGCAAGCTGGTTCAGTACGGCGGCAATTACGACGATTTCGTCCGCGTGCGCCGCGAAAAGATGGAACTGGCCGCCAAGGCCCAGGCCAAGCAACTGGAACAGCGCAAGAAGATCCAGTCCTTCATCGACCGCTTCCGCGCCAAGGCCAGCAAGGCCGCGCAGGCGCAAAGCCGCATAAAGATGCTGGAGAAGATGGAGCCGGTGGTGGCGGTGGTCGAGGAGCGCAGCTTCAGCTTCGACTTTCCCGATCCCGAGCCGCTGTCGCCCCCCATCGTGGCGGTGGAAGGCGGCATCGCCGGCTATGGCGACCATGTGGTGCTGCGCGGCCTGAACCTGCGCATCGACATGGACGACCGCATCGCCCTGCTGGGTGCCAACGGCAACGGCAAATCCACCCTGTCCAAAGTGCTGTCCGGCCGCCTGGACCTGCTGGGCGGCGAGATGCGGCGCTCGGGCAAGCTCAAGGTCGGCTATTTCGCCCAGCACCAGACCGAGGAATTGCGGCTGGACCGCACCGCCTTCGACCACATGGCCGAACTGATGAAGGACGCGCCCGAAGCCCGGGTGCGTGCCCAGCTCGGCCGCTTCGGCTTCGAGCAGGACCGCGCCGACGTGCGTGTCGCCAACCTGTCGGGCGGCGAGAAGGCGCGCCTGCTGTTCGCGCTGATGAGCCGCGACGCGCCCCACCTGATGATCCTGGACGAACCCACCAACCACCTGGACATCGACGCGCGCGAGGCGTTGGTCAGCGCGCTCAACGCCTATGAGGGCGCGGTGGTGCTGGTCAGTCACGACCCCCACCTGATCGAGCTGGTGGCCGACCGCCTGCTGCTGGTGGCCGATGGCAAGGTGACGTCGTTCGACGGCGATCTGGCCGCCTATCGCAAGCTGTTGCTGGAGCGTGCGCGCGAGGCGCGGCGCGGCGGCGACGCCAAGGCCGACGGCCCGTCGCGCAAGGACGAACGGCGCGCCGCCGCCGAGATCCGCGCCCAGCTTGCCCCCTTGCGCAAAAAGGCGTTCGAGGCGGAAAAGGCGCTGGAAAAGCTGCTGGCCCGCAAATCGACCATCGAGGAAAAGCTGGCCGATCCCGCGCTGTATCAGGGGCCGGCCGACAAGGTCACCCAGTTGCAGCGCGAGCGCGGCGAACTGGACAAGGCCATCGCCGAGGCCGAAGCCACCTGGCTGATGGCCCACGAGGAGCTGGAACAGGCCCAGGCGACGGCGTAGACCACCACCGCTGATCGCACTTGCCAAAATTCACCGACCCGTTAGGGTAGTGCGATCAATGGCAAGACATGAGCCCCCGACCGTGCCCCATGGCCTGAGCACGTCTGATCGCCATACCCTGCAATTGCGGCAACGCCTGCGCTTGCTGGTCACCTTCGGCGCCGTGTTGGCCGCCGGCCTTGCCGGCCTGTTGCTCTACCAGTCCTACCACGCCCACCTGGACGATGCCCGCACCCGCGCCGCCGATGCCGCCCGCCTGTTGGAGGAGCACATCGTCCGCACGCTGAGGGCGTCGGATTTCATCGTCGGCCGCGTCGCCCAACTGGGACGCTCGCGCCCCATGGCGCAACTGACCAACGACGAACGCGCCTGGCGCGAGCTGCTGGCCCTGGACCAGGGATTGCCGGAACCGGGCACGCTGTGGATCGCCGACGCCGAGGGCGAGGTCAGGCTGGGCACCGTGCAATTCCCGGCGGCGCGCAGCAACGTGTCGGACCGCCACTATTTCAGCGCCCACAAGACGGGGCGGCGCGACATCGTCATCGGGCCGCTGGTTCACACCAAGCACCGCGACAAGCAGGCCTTTCACATGAGCCGCCGGATCGAGACCCCCGACGGCGAATTTTTGGGCGTGGCCGTGGCCGGCTTCGACGCCGACACCTTCACCGATTTCTATCGCACCCTGCCGCTGGGCAACCACGCCGCCATCAGCGTGGTCGATCTGGACGGCCGCATCATCCTGCGCCAGCCCGACCCGGACCGCTGGGCCGGCGCGTCGGTGGCCGACGGCTCGCTGAGCCAGGCGCTCAAGCGTGGCGACCCCAGCGGCATTCTGGTGGCCTCCAGCCTGCTGGACAATGTGGAGCGCCTGGTCGCCTATCGGCTGGTTTCGGAATTCGGCCTGGTGGTGGTGGCCGGCGTCGCCATTGACGATGCCCTGGCGGAATGGCGCCGCGCGGCATGGTCCAGCGCGGTGATCGGCATTCTGCTGATCGGGCTGACCTGGGCGCTGGTCAGCTTCACCTTCGCCAGCCTGAGCCGCGAGGAAGCGCTGATCCACGGGCTGGAGGAAAAGGTGCGCGAGCGCACCGAGGAAGCCAACACCCGCGCCGAGGAAGCCCGCCGCGCCAACGAAAGCAAGACGCGCTTCCTGGCCTCGGCCAGCCATGACTTGCGCCAGCCGTTGCAGGCCGCCGGCATGTTCGTCGAGGTTCTGGCCGCCCGCCTGGACGGCACCCCCCATCTGAACGTGGTGGAAAAGCTGCGCCAAAGCGTGGACGCCACCCAATCGCTGCTGACCACGCTGCTGGACCTGTCCACCCTGGAGGCGGGCAAGGTGCAGCCGCAGATCGGCCGCTTCCCGCTGATGCCCATGCTGGCCAGCCTGTACGACCAGATGGAGCCGGAAGCCACCGCCAAGGGGCTGGCGCTTCGCGTCGTTCCCACCGGCGCCCGGGTGGTCAGCGACCCGGTGCTGCTGGAGCGCCTGCTGCGCAACCTTCTGGTCAATGCCATCCGCTATACGGAACGGGGCGGCGTGGTACTGGGCTGCCGTCGGCGCGGCGACAGCGTCGCCATCTGCGTGGTGGATAGCGGCCTGGGCATTCCGGCCGACAAGCGCGACGCCGTGTTCGAGGACTTCACCCGCCTGGGCGAAAAGGGCAGCGGCGCCCATCGCGGCCTGGGCCTGGGCCTGGGGGTGGTGCGACGCACCGCCCAGTTGCTGGGCCATGGCATCGAGCTGCACTCGGAACCGGGCAAGGGGTCCAGTTTTGCCGTGGTGGTCAAGACCGATTAGGGGTTGTTTCCATTAGGAAACACTGATTTTATCGATTGATGGTTTCAATGCGCGGTGAAACCGCGCATGGTCCCACCCACTTCGAGCAACCCGAGGGGAGTAGCACGTGATGAAGAAGCTGGTCCTGTTGGCCGCCGCCGCGGCGTCGCTGTCGGCCTTTGCCGCCACCGCCCATGCCGACGAAACCAACCAGTCCATCGTCCATCGCCAGGCCATCTACAAGCTGGCCGCCGCCCACATGCAGGGCATCAAGGCCGCCCTGCTGTTGAAGGGTCCGACCAACAACGCCGCCTGGCACGCCGAAGGCATCGTCGATGCCTTCAAGCACATGGGCGATGCCTATCCGGCCGGCTCCGACAAGGGCGAGACCAAGGCCAAGGCCAACATCTGGACCGAGCCGGCCAAGTTCCAGGAAGCCGGCAAGAAGGCGTTCGCCGCCGCCGTCGCCCTGGCCGACGCCACCAAGGCGGGCGACCAGGCCAAGTCGATCGAGGCGTTCAAGGCCCTGGGCGGCACCTGCAAGTCCTGCCACGAAGAGTTCCGCAAGGACTGATCGCGCAAGCGGTCCGGGCGAAGGGGCGCGGGCGGCAATGGCCGTCCGCGCCCTTTCCTTTTCGGCCTATCCGCGCAGACGCGCCGGCAGCCAGCGGCGCAGAAGCTCCGCCATGACGGTGCGCAGGCGCGCATTGTGCAGGCACATGCCCCCCACCAGACCGATCACGCAGCCCAGCAGGGTGTCGAAGAAGCGCGCCTGGATCAGCGCCGCGGGCGAGCCGTGGCCCAGCGTCGCCGCCTCGGCCAACAGGATGGTCAGGGGGGTGATGAAGATGACGGCAAGGGCGTAATGGCGCACCACCGCCGTTTCGATGATGAAGGTGAGCGCCATCATCACCAGCGGAATGGTCCATTTATCCAAGGGCAGCAACAGCACGCCCCAGGCCACCAGCAGGCCGATGGTGGTCCCGATGATGCGGTGCAGCTTCTTGATCCACACCGCGCGCAAGGTCGCACCCTGGATCACCGCCAGGCAACTGACCGGAACCCAATACGCTTTTTCCAGGTGCAGCACCTGGGCCGCCGCCAGCGACAGGCCCACGAACACGCCGATCACCACCGGCTCCATCACCATGAAGTCGAAACCGCGCGGCGCCATGGCCGGCGCCGCCACCGGCGGCCGCAGGCTGAGGGCGTGGACGCTGTAGAAGAACCCGATCAGCGTCGCCAGCAAGGTGCCCATGCTGAACAGCCCCACCATCAGCGGCACGTCCAGGATGCCGACCGGCGAATAGGCGCCGATCGACGCCACCATGATGAAGAACAGGCTGCCGGGAATGCCGACCCCGTAGAACCGGCACAGCATGGTCGCCAGGATGGAGATGAAGATCAGCACCGGCATCATCAGCACCGGCACGAAATGGCTGAGAAGGCCCAGCGTGTAGCAGGCGGTCATGGCGAAGGCGCAGGCCATGGTGAAGACCATGCGGTGCGACAGCGCGGTGGCCGGCAGATACAGGAACACCAGCCCCGCCAGCGACGACACCAGACCGTAATCCAGCCGGTCGAACCACGCCCCCACCAGCAACGGCAAGCCGGTGGACAGGGCGGCGGCGAACGGCATCTGCCACATGCGGTCGCTGCGGTTGACGGTGACCAGATGGGTGAATTCGCCTTGCACCGCCGCCGTCAGGCGGTCCCACCACGACGTTCTCATGATGCCTTCTTCCAGCGGCCTTCCAGCGGCGGCCGCGTTCGGGCCGCGCGCGCTTGGCGCCCGGCGGGTACGGGCGCCCCGCCGGGCCGGCATCATGATATTTCCTTCGTCCCGATTCTCAAAAGCCGAGCTGCGGGGTGGCCGCGGTCCCGGGCGGCATCGACGCCCCCGCCCCCGCCCCCGGCCCATCTGCGCACGCGTCAGCGGTCGCCGCGGTCGCGGTGCTTCATCAGGTCCTTCAGGCTGCTGTCGATCAGGTCCAACCCCGCCTCGTGGTCGCCCCTGCGGCACAGGCGCGCCGCGCGTTCGCGGTCGCGATGGACGCGCACGATCAGATGCCCTGGCGCGGTGGCGCTGCGTTCCTCGATCGCTGAATGCAGCACGCGCAGCCTTTGCCAACAGATCGCGGGGTCCGCGCGCGCATCGCCCATCTCAAAGGATGCCAGGTTCAATGCAACAGCCACCATCGTCGAAGGAAACGCAAGCATCCAGTATGAGACCTCCCCTGTGGGGCAATCGCGCCCCACGGGGAGCGCGACTCACCCGCTTGTTGCTATTCGTCCTCGCCGTCGAAGGCGAAGTCCTCCCCGCCATCCTGCTCCGGCGCGGGGGCCGCCTGGGCGTCGCCCGCGAACATGGAGCCGATCAGGTTGCCCAGCACCATGCCGCCCGCCACGCCGGCCGCGGTTTGCAGCGCGCCGGCAAGGAAGCTGCCGCGCGGGGCTTGCTGGAACGGCGCCATGCCGCCCGCGATGGGATGGGTGCCGCGGACCATGGGCGCGCCGTCCGCCGGCCTGGGGCCGCCACCGAACAGCCCGGCGAGGAAGCCGCCGCCCGCCGGGCGATTGGCCAGGTCGTGCTCGAGCTGCTCGACGCGGGCATGAAGGGCGGCCAGCGCCTGTTCCTGCACCAGCAGCGCCTGGGCCATGTAATAGGGCGCCAGCGGTTGGCGGGCCAGCGTGTCATGGATATGGGCTTCCGCCTCGGCGTCGCGCGGGGCCGCGTGGGCCTCGGCCTGGCGCAGGCGGTCGAAAAGCCCGTCGATGGCGACCTTGTCGTCACGATCCATGGGGTACTCCGCTGTTGTGGAAACCGCCGCGGGAAATAATCGCCGGGGACACGGTTTCAAGCGGGGGGATGGCGGCGTCGCTCTCTTTTTTTGCCAAGGCCCGGACACCAGCCAGGGCGCCGGCGGTTTCCTTAGGGCGGCGAGCGCTCAATCTGGCGCACAGCCGCGATCTGCCGCCATTGAGCCGGAGGCCAATCGTGCCGAGGCGCGCGCCCGGCAAGGGCCAAACATGGACCGAGGCGACCCTGCGTCGTACTTGACGCTCGATGGTCTAGGCGCGCGCCTTTTCTTCCCAGCCGCCGCGCTCGGTCTGCTGGTAATAGACCAGTTCGTGGCCCGCGGCCTTCCAGGTTTTCCAGCGCTGGCGGGCGGCCTGCACCGCCTCGTCGTCGCGGCCGTCGAACAGGTCCAGGCAGCGGGCATAGGCCCCCACATCGGCCGGGGTGACGCCGTCGCACAGCACCAGCACGGTGGCGCCGTTGGGATTTTCGTCCGCATCGGTCAGCCAGACGGGCTGCAACGCCGCCTCGCCATCCGAGGCGGCGCCGTGGGGCAGCCAGCTTTCCTCGTTATAGGTCCACAGCAGGCCGTTCAGGTGTTCGACCCGCTCACTGCTGCCGGCCATGACCACCACCTTCAGCCCGGCGGCGACCGCCTTTTCCAGCAGGCGCGGCAACGCCTGATCCAGGGCAAGGCGGGTAAGGTGATAAAAGCCGATCTGAGTCATGGCCGGTCGGATGACGCCCGGAGGCGTCACTTCTCCTCGTAGCGGGCGGCCACCAGGGCATCGAGCAGGCGCACGCCGAAGGCGGTCGCCCCCTTGGGGCAGGTGGCGGCGTCCTTCTTGGACCATGCGGTGCCGGCGATGTCGATATGCGCCCACGGCGTGTCGCCGACGAAGCGCTTGAGGAACTGCGCCGCCGTGATCGAGCCGCCCTCGCGCCCGCCCACGTTCTTCATGTCGGCGATATCGGACTTCAGCTGCTTGTCGTAGCTGTCGCCCATGGGCAGGCGCCACACCTTCTCGTCCACCGTCTTGCCGGCGGCGGCGATGGCGTCGGCCAGGGCGTCGTCGTTGCTGAACAGGCCGGCATAGTCGTTGCCCAGCGAAATGATGATGGCGCCGGTCAAGGTCGCCAGATCGATCATGGCCGCCGGCTTGAAGTGTTCGCGCGCATACCAGAGGGCGTCGGCCAGCACCAGGCGGCCTTCGGCGTCAGTGTTGATCACCTCGATGGTCTGGCCCGAGGCCGAGGTCACCACGTCGCCCGGACGCTGGGCGTTGCCCGACGGCATGTTCTCCACCAGGCCGACGATGCCCACCACGTTGGCCTTGGCCTGACGGCCGGCCAGCGCCTTCATGGCGCCGACCACGGCGCCGGCGCCGGCCATGTCCCACTTCATTTCCTCCATGCCCGCGGCCGGCTTGATGGAAATGCCGCCGGTGTCGAAGCACACGCCCTTGCCGATCAGCGCCAGCGGCGCCGCCTGCTGGTCCTTGGCGCCCATCCAGCGCATGACCACCAACTGGCTTTCGCGCGCCGACCCCTGGCCGACGCCCAACAGGGCGCCCATGCCCAGCTTGCGCATCTGCTTTTCGCCCAGCACCTCGACCTCGACGCCCAAATCCGCAAGCTTCCCGCACTCGGCCGCCAGGCTTTCGGGGTGGATCACGTTGGCCGGCTCGCTGACCAGATCGCGCGTCAGGAACACGCCGTCGGCCACCCGGTCCAGGGCGCCAAAGGCGGATTTCGCGGCGGAGGCCTCGGCCACCTGCACCGTCAGCTTCTTGACCGACGGTTTATCATCCTTTTTTTCCTTGGTCCGGTACTTGTCGAAGCGATAGCTGCGCAAGCGCGCGCCCAGGGCGGCATGCGCGGCGAATTCGGCCGGGCCGATCTTGGCGCCGTCCACCGTGTCGACGGCGATGGCCGCCGCCGCGTCGCCGGAATTGGCCACCTGCGCCAGGGCGGTGCCGCCATAGCCCTGCGCCGCCAGGGCATCCAGTGATTCGGGCTTGCCCAGACCGACCAGCACCACCCGGTTCAGCGCCAGCCCCGCCGGAGCAAGCACGGTCAGGGTCTGCCCCGTCTTGCCCTCGAACCGGCTGGCGTTGATGGCGCGCAGCACCGCGCCGCCGCTTTGCTGGTCCAGGGTCTGGGCCGTGGCGGTCAGCACCTTGCCCTCAAGCACACCGGCGACGATGGCGCCCTCGGCGGGCAACTGGGGCTTGGCGAAGGCGATCTTCATGATGGCGGGGTCCTCTCGGCAGAAATGCGTGCCCACAATGTAGCGATCCCGGCGCCGAAGGGAAACCCGCAGCGGAAGGAGGACTGGCCTCTGTCCGTTCCCATTGCTGCCTTTCAGATACCATGTTCACGGACCAGTCCGGGAACGAAGCCGCATCGCATGGTGTGGAAGCTATTGATATGCACAGTCCGAAAGTGGCACCCTGGCAGTAGAAACCAGGACCGATTCCACCGGTCGGCAGAAGCCAAGGCAGTGGACCATGAACCATCGCGCACCCAATCCGCTTGAGGCGCTGTACACCCGTCTCGCCTTCCTCGGCAAAATGCTGAGCGTGGTGTGCTGCCTGTGGATTGCCGTGGTGGGCGCCGTCCTGATCCACGACCTGACCCCCGACGACCTGGAACACCACCGCGCCCCCGTCATCCAGGACAGGGTCAGCCAGTGCGAGGGCAGCTTCGCCCGCCGCTATGCCTGTGCCGACGCCATCCTGATCGATGGCGAGCATCGCGGCGCCGGCCAGCTGCTGCTGCGGCTGGGCCTGACGCTGATGCTGCCCGCGGTGGCATGGATCATGTGGCGGGGCGTGATGGCGCGGGCCGAGCGACTGCGCACGGCCGTTCGTCACGGTTGAAACAGGATCATCGAGCGTCAAATATGCCGCATGCTGGCCTGGTTTTGTGTTTGGCCCACGCCGGGCACGCGGATGTGCGACAGATTGAGCGCTCGCCGCTCCAGGGGCGGCCCCACCCGATCCGGCAAAGAGCCAACCCACGGGACATGGGTCGGGCTTTGTTCACTTGTCGCCGGGCAGGCCAGGTTCTACCATTGCCCTTGATCCGCCCTTGCCGGAGCCTTTCCCGTCAGGGCCGTCATGCCCGGGCCTGTCCGTTGCGCCGAGGAGGATTGGTGAGCGCGATTTCCTGGACCGGCGAGTTCAACGATCCCGCCGAAGAACGTGCGTTCATCGACGCATCCGCCC